>JAMCZZ010000007.1 GCA_023484645.1 Patescibacteria group bacterium | reverse complement strand
AGAACATTCAATGTGCCAACCAGGCCGGCCTTTTCCTAAGGAAGTCTCCCAATATATCTCTCCATCATTTTCATCCCAAGCTTTCCAGAGTGCAAAATCTGCCGGATTCTCTTTTCCATATTCATCTTGCTTCACTCTAGCGCCGGCTTTTATGCCAGTTTTGTCTAGCTTTGATAATTTCCCATAATCAGCGAACTTATCGATCGAGAAATAGACAGAACCGTCAGACGCTTTATAGGCGCAACCCTTATCCAGCAGCCCTTGTATAAAACCCACCATTTTATCAACATATTCAGTTGCCCTAGTCACAACATCTGGCTTAATAATATTTAGACTATTCAAATCTTCGAAGAATAATTTTTCATACTTTTTAATAATTCTCTCAAAATCTTCTTTCTTAGCACTGCTTTTTTTAATAGTCTTATCATCAATATCTGTAATGTTCATGACGTGCTTTATAGAAAATCCATCCAAAATTAAAGCTCGCTTCAATAAATCTTCAAAGATATAAGTTCTTAAATTGCCAATATGAGCCGAATCATAAACAGTCGGGCCACAGGTATATAGGCCGACTTTCTTATCGGCGATCGGCCTAAAGTTCTCTTTTTTTCTACTCAATGTGTTGAATAATTTCATATTTACCTTGCTAACTTAAATTGTGAAATAGTGAGATTCGTTGGATTTCGACGGTTGCAAGCCTGCCTGCCGGCAGGCAGGCGCATGTAGCCTTGAGAGCGCCTAGAAATCCAATGAAGCGAACGATTAAATTTTATAACTCAGATTGTTGCTCAAGTTATTTAGCTTCAGAATATCATATTTATTACATAAATTCGAGAACTCAACAGATACAAAAAACCCGCGGTAATTAACCTCGGATTTTTATTTTTGTTTTAAATAAGCTCTTAAATAGCGTTTGGCAAACCTTCTTCTAAATCATCTAACCCATAACCGCCATCATCCATAGTCTCAAATCCGTCGTCGTCTTCTTCCTCACTTTCTATTTCATATGACATATCATCATCGAAGTCTCCAAGTTTCATCATTTTGCTTTCGCAAATCGGGCAATAATCATTTTCTGAAACTTGACCACATTCCCCGCAAACATAATCTTCTGCCATAGAACCCTCATTTTTTCGCTTTATCAGCGATTAATTTTTTATATTTTATTTTACTTTCTGGATTTTATCGATAATTTATTTTTTGTGTCAACAGGGTTATCCACCATAAATAAATTAATCAGTAATTAATCAGTCCAGAAAACGATTTATGACAAATTATGATAATCGTCTATCTGCATAAAAGATCAGTGTTGTTAGTATTCTCTTCTTCCTTCAAGCGATCGCTTTAAAGTAACTTCGTCTGCATATTCCAAGTCTCCCCCAACTGGCAATCCTCTAGCAATCCGGGTTATTTTAACGTTATCAAAATCTTTAGATACTTCATTTTTAATGAATGATGCTGTCGCTTCACCCTCTAAATCAGGGTTAGTAGCTAAAATAATTTCTTTAACATCCCCTTCTTCCAAGCGCGCAAGCAATTGGTTTATCCTTAAATCTTCCGGCCCGATCCCATCAATCGGCGATATCGAGCCACCCAGCACATGGTAAATTCCATTAAACCCAAGCGATTTCTCAAGCGCAATCACATCAAGCGGTTCTTCAACAACAGTAATTAAAGAATTGTCCCTTTTTTCATTTGAGCAAATCGGACAAAATTCTGACTCAGCAATATTGAAACAGCTTTTGCAATAACTTAGATTTTCAGTCAAACCTACAACTGCATTTCCCAAATTTGAAATATCTTGTTTTGGTTTAGAAAGCAAATAAAATGCCAGCCTTGCTGCAGTCTTGGGGCCAATACCAGGAAGCTTTGAAAATTCATCTATTAGGTTTTGAACACTTTTTGGAAGCATTTTTTAAATTAAAATATTCGTTAATTCTCAGATTGGGAATCTAAGTCTTGAGATTTCTTAGGATCTTCCCAACTCGCATATTTACAACTTGGATACCTTGAGCAGCCCCAAAAAGTTCTTCCCTTTTTTGTTCTTCTTTCAACCAATTCTCCTTCTCCGCAATCCGGACATTTTATTCCCGAAGATTGAACAATTGCTTTAGTATTTTTACATTTTGGATAATTTTCACAAGCCAAGAATTTACCAAACCTTCCTTCTTTCAGAACCATTTTGCCGCCGCATTTTTCACATTTCACCGCTTCGGCCTGTGCAATCGATTCCATGCCGCCATCTTTCTTGGCCACTTCGCCGTCTTCTTTTTTCCCTTCTATCGGCTTTGAAAATTTGCATTCTGGATAACCTGAGCAAGCCATAAATTTACCATATCTTCCCAGTCTGATTAAAAGCGGCTTGCCGCATTCAGGGCATTTTTCGTCAGTCATTTCCGGTTTGATGATATCGCTTTTTTCTATCTCTTTGGTTTTTTCAGATAGATTTTTTGAAAATGGAATATAAAACTCTTCAATAACCGGAACCCATTTTTTCTCGCCGGCTGCGATATCATCAAGTTCATCTTCCATTTTTGCTGTAAACTCATAGTCAACGATGTTGGAAAAATGTTTCACTAAAAGATCATTAACAATCTTGGCAATATCTGTTGGCTGGAAACGTTTCTCAATTAGGCTTACATATCCTCTATCTTGGATAGTACCTAATGTTGGGGCATAGGTCGACGGACGACCGATTCCCAAAGACTCAAGTTTTTTAACCAGCATTGCTTCCGTGTACCTTTTTGGCGGTTCTGTAAATTTCTGTTCTTTTATTAATGTATGAAATTGTAATACTTCTCCTGTTTTTAAGTCTGGAATATTATTGATAATTTCATCAGTTTCATCATCCCCGCTCTCAACATACGCTCTAATGAATCCATCAAATCGAAGACCTTCGCCTTTAGCTGTAAATAAAAATTTTTGCTTAGCTTTAGCTTCAATTAAAACAGTCGTAACATCAAATATCGCTTCTTTCATTTGAGATGCTAATGTTCTCTTCCAGATTAAATCATAAAGCTTTTGTTCTCTAGAGTCTTCCGATACTTCTTTTCGGTCAATATGAGACGGCCGTATTGCTTCATGAGCTTCTTGTGCCCTTTTTGTTTTAGTCTGATATTGCTGGGCTGCTTCGGGCAGATATTTGTCGCCAAATTCACTTTTTATTATTTTTCTAATTGCTAAAACAGCTTCTTCTGAGAGATTAGTTGAATCTGTTCTCATATAAGTTATGCGGCCTGCTTCGTAAAGTTTTTGGGCCAGCATCATTGTTTGCTTAGCTGAATAACTCAGCTTCCTTGAAGCTTCCATTTGCAAAGTAGAGGTTGTAAACGGAGCTGATGGTTTTCTGATTGATTCTTTCTTGGAAATGTCTCTGACTTTATATTCTGCACCCTTTAAGCCTTTTTCTACTTCATCTGCGCGTTGTTTACTATTTACATCGAATTTTTTAACCGGCTCTCCATTTATTTCCGAAAGAAATGCTTTGAATGTTTTTTCTTCCTGAGTTTTAGATAAGTTTGCACCTAAAAGCCAAAATTCTTCCGGCTTGAAACCTTCAATTTCTCTTTCTCTCTCAACAACCAAACGAACAGCTACAGATTGGACTCTACCTGCCGATAATCCAGATTTCACTTTTCTCCATAAAAGAGGAGAAAGTTTATAACCAACTAGTCTATCTAAAACTCTTCGTGCCTGTTGGGCATCTACCAGATTCATATCTAAACCTCTGGGGTGCTTGACCGCATTTTCTAACGCTGACTTTGTAATTTCGTTAAAAACAATCCTTTTAACATTAGGGTCACCCTCTTTAATATTTAAGGCCTTTAAAATATGCCAAGAGATGGCTTCACCTTCTCGATCCAAGTCAGTTGCAAGATATAGGAGTTCTGAATTTTTTTCTGCTTTTTTAATTTCAGCAATAATTTTCTTTGCTTTAGCCGGTATTTCATATTCGGGCGTAAAATCTTTCTTAGTATCTATCCCCAACTTTTTCTGTGGCAGATCTCGAACATGACCAAAAGAAGCGAGAACCTTAAAATTCTTACCTAGATATTTCTCAATTGTTTTCGCCTTCGCCGGCGATTCCACTATAATTAGATTCATGCTCTCCTTTATTTTAGTTTTTTGTTTATTTTTATATTTGTTTCTCTGTAAATGCTATCAAGTAATGATACCAAATGTCAAAACCAGATGAAAGTTAAGAATTAATTTAATAATTATAAAATACGGCGAGCTTGCTTCTTTTGCGTAACCGGTCTCTTTAACTCTCTCGAGAGAGTTAAAGAGTAGGCTGGCTAGGGAGGTTAGAAGCAAAAGAAATAAGCGAGCAAAAGTATTTTGTAGCCGAACAAAATAAAATTTATCGCAATTTATACCGTCCTCCCCCAATATTATCCACTATTCCCTTCATCTCCATCAAAGTTAAGACCGTATTAACAGTTATGATATTTAATTTACTCTCAGCAATAATGTCATCAACTAACCTCTCTTCAGATGATAAAATATTTAAAATGATTTTTTCGTTCTCATTTTCCGGCAAAAATTCTCTGTTTTTCTGTTCAATATTTTTAGCTTCAATATTAAATTCTTCTAAAATATCCTCCGGTTTTGTAACAAGTTTTGCCCCTTTTTGAATTAACAAGTTCGTGCCTTTAGAAGTTTCAGAATCAATATTACCGGGCACTGCAAAAACCTCCCGATTATATTCCAGAGCTTGGTAAGCTGTAATTAAGGCTCCAGATTGTTCTGCAGCCTCCACAACTAAAGTGCCCAACGTTAAGCCGGCAATAATTCGGTTGCGTGCCGGGAAATTATATTTCATTGGGGGAGTACCGGGAGGAAACTCAGAAATTACTGCACCGTTTTTTTCTATAATTTCTCTGCCAAGAGCCAAATTACTTGCCGGATATATTCGATCCAATCCGCAACCCAAAACTCCAATTGTAATTCCGCCGACGTCCAGTGCTGCCTTGTGAGCTACCGCATCAATTCCCAATGCAAGTCCCGACACAATACCCAAACCGGCTTCGCTGCAGGATTTTGATAATTGATAAGCGATTTTTTGCCCATAATGACTAAACTTTCTACTCCCAACAACTCCGATGCTAGGCTTTTTTAAAGCAGAAAGATTACCTTTTATATATAGTATTGCCGGACCATCCGGCGCCTCAGCCAAAAGCTTTGGGTAACTTTTATCATACATCGTAATATAACCAATATTGAACTTCTGCAGTTTCTCAATTTCTTCCTCCGTAGTAAATTGATTTTTTGCTTCAATAATTAATTCGGCAATTTTACTATCTAGTTTTTTTCTAATCTCACTCTCCCCCGCTTTCCACAACTTTTCCGGATTATCTTCAAAAGGAGCCAGCGCCTTCTTCAAGGTCTGGCTTCCAATTTTCTCATGCGCATTTAGAACAAGTAAATATCGAGACATTAAATTATAAGACTGTGAACGAATCCATTACGATTTTTAGGGAGTTTGTAATGTCGCTGCTGCATAAATCAGTCGGACAAGCTTGCCACTGACTTGATGTGAATATATAGTCACCCTTTTCCCCAACTTTAGAGCCAAAATCTCTAGCAAATATCTCATCGTCCTGCCACTTTGATTTTTCGATTACACCTATAGCAAAAGGTGCTGCATAACCAGCATAAGCTGTACTTGTTTCAGAAACATAAAGCGGATCCTTGGTTGGAACATTTACATAGAATGTTTTAACAGTGCCTTCAAGATCAACTGCCTTCATTTTGTACCCCTCCCAAGGATCAGTGAAGGTTAAACCGAAACCATAATCAGTATTTTTATAACTTTTCCAAGCAGCCGTAGTGGTATCTGTGGTGCTAGTAGCTGGAGTAGTAGTATTTGTTGGAGTTATGAATTGGAAAGTTGAAAGAATATTTCGATAGGTTGCATTATCCACAGTTCTAGTTTTGGACGCCTCCTCTGAAACTAGGCTGATAGTAAAGATGTAACTATCTTTAATTATGCCTATATTAGTAGTAAGACCTCTTGATTCATTTAATTCTTTTCCCGCAATTCCTCCCACAGTTATGTTTTTTTCAGTAAATTTGGGACCGCCACCTTCGATATTATTCTTGGCGCTAACCCAATCAGAGATTGATGAGTATGTGTTATTTAAAACCTCAATCGTTATAGCAGCGTCCTTATTAGTGTTTTTAGTTACCATAGACAAACGGTTCCCTGCAACAGCACTGGATACAGCCTCAGGCGAACTCCAATCATTCGGATACTTGAAACTAAACCCATATTTTGAATTGGTGTAAGTCTTCCAATCTTTAGTTGCGTCAGTTGCGGTAGCCGTCGAAGCTGTTGTTTTTTTGGCCACAGTTGAGCCTTGGATTTCATAATCGTAAGTCGTTGGCGCCATTCTAACATAATAAGTCATAGCTGCACCGAATAAAATTACTGCTGCACCAAAAATGGCAATCAGACCTTTCGTTGTGCTAATTTCTTTCTTCATCTCCCTCCTAGAACTATGATTATTAATCTAATAGCTATATTTTAACAGGTCTTATAAACTTAATAAATCCTAAGAAGATAACAAACTTACTTTTTTAACTTTTCCACTGCTTTATTTAGAAGCTTAGTGTAAAGAACTAGACCGACTGCCTCCATATTGCCGTGTTGTTCTTTCCCAAGAATATTCCCTCCTCCTCGTATTTCTAAGTCCGATAATGCAATGTTATAGCCAGACCCCAACCCAGAATTATCAACAATTGCCTTTAGCCGTTTAAAAGCATTAGTTGTAATAATTTTTTTATCCCTATATGTAAATAGTGCGTAAGCTTTCTTTTTACTCCGCCCGATTCTTCCTCTAATTTGATAAAGCTGCGAAAGACCAAACTTATCAGAATCATCGGCGATTAAAGTGTTAACATTTGGCAAATCCAAGCCATTTTCAATGATTGTAGAACAAACTAACACGTCAATTCTTCCTTCAGCAAAGTCACTCATCACTTTAGCCAAGGCTATCTCCCCCATTTGCCCATGAGCAATACCAATATTTAACTTTGGAAATAATTTCTGCAGAACTTTTCTTTTTGGCTCTATTGTTCTTACTTCATTATGCAAATAATAAACCTGGCCTTTCCGTACTATTTCCCGATTAATATATTTTGCAATTTCCTCTTCATTATATTTAGCTACCCTTGTATCAACTTCAAGTCTTCCAGCCGGAGGAGAGCTGATCTGTGAAATGTCACGGAGACCAGAAAGAGCCATAAAAAGAGTTCTTGGAATCGGTGTCGCGGTTAATGATAATGCATCTAAATTAATTTTAAGTTTCTTTAGTTTTTCTTTGTGTTTAACCCCAAACTTCTGCTCCTCATCAATAATTAAAAGGCCTAATTGTTTGAATTTTACATTTGCTCCAAACAGACTGTGGGTACCAATGATAATGTCAGCAGAACCATTTTTTAGCGATTTTAATATGCGCTTTTCTTCATCATTTTTAACAAAACGACTTAAGTGCTCTACAACTACGGGCAGATTATAGAATCGTTTTTTTAAAGTTATAAAATGCTGTTCTGCCAATATTGTAGTTGGAACTAGCATAGCAACTTGGTAACCGTTTGCGACCGCTTGAGCCATCACCCTAATCGCAATTTCGGTTTTTCCGTAACCAACATCACCACAAATCAAACGATCAATTGGTTTACTCCTAACCAAATCTAAAAAAATATCATTCAAAGCTTTTTTCTGATCTTCGGTTTCCCTATAACCAAATGTTTTTTCAATCTCTTCTTTCCACTCTTTATTAATAACCCATCTTTGCCTATTAGACAGTTCTCGCTTAGCGTATACATTTAAAAGTTCTTTAGCTAAAAGTATTACGTTTTCATAAGTCTTCTTGTACGTTCTCTGCCAAGTAGTACTTCCTAATTTACTTAATTTAGGCCTCTTTCTGCCAACACCGATATAGGGAGATAATTTACTTCCAAATTCAAGTGGAAGATTAAGAACATCTCCATTTAAATATTCAATAAGAATATAAACGACATCTTCATTATTTATTCTTTTTGTCTGAATTGATAAAAATATACCAATCCCATGATCTTCATGAACTAGATAATCGCCCGGCTTTATTTTAACCCTGTCTTCTAATTCCAGAAAATTAGGGTTGATTATGACTTCATCATACTTTTTAGCAATCTTATTGGCAGCAATATTGTATTCAAATATCCTTTCAATTTCGTCACCAAAGAATTCAAGAGTCAAAATATTAACATAGCTCACAGCATATATAGATATATTTCCTCCGGAAACAGCAAAAGTGCCCGGATTGTCTGCTTTCGCTTCTCGCGTATAGCCCAACTCGATCAGTTTTTTAATCACATCAGAAATTTTCTGACGCATCCCTGTTTGAATTTTAAAATTATTATTACTCATCCTTATTTTTTATTGACAAATTATATCATAAAATAGTATGATTTAGTAAGAGCTTTGTTGGGGATATGCTATCTACGAAAAAACCTTTGCCCCTCCTTTGGTTTTTGCCTCCGTGGATAGCATATCCTCTGCAATAAAAAATTCCTTATTAATAAGGAATTTTTTATTGACTGGGTCTGCTCTATCAGCGTAATATCTGTGTTATAAGATCAGTGTTGTCATTTTTCTACTTCTACACCCATACTTCTAGCTGTACCAGCAATAATTTTCTTTGCTGCCTCGACATCATTGGCATTCAAGTCCGGCATCTTCATGGTTGCGATTTCTTCTAATTGCTGCTTGGTCAACTTACCTACCTTATTTTTCTTTGAATTATCTGAGGCAGCTTTTAATCCTAAAGCCTTTTTAATTAGAACTGCAGCCGGAGGAGTTTTTAAAATAAAACTGAAAGTTCTGTCTTCATATATTGTAATTTCAACTGGAATTATAGTGTCTCCCTTATCTCTTGTTTGCTCATTAAAAGATTGGCAGAATTCCATAATATTCACGCCATGCTGACCAAGAGCAGGTCCAACTGGAGGTGCAGGATTTGCCTTACCTGCAGAACATTGTAGTTTTACGATTGTTTTTATTGGCTTCGCCATAATATTCCTTATTTGTCGTTCGTAATTAGTAATTAGTAAAAATTTGTAATCTGTATCTTTCGGTTCTATATTTTTTTAGCTTGCAGAAAATCTAGGGTAACAGGTGTCTCTCTTCCAAACATATTCACAAGCACTTTTACTTTTCCTTTATCTTGATCGATTTCTTCAATCTTACCCTCAAATCCCTTTAAAGCACCGTCTGTAATTTTAACTAAATCGCCTTCTTTGAAATCAACTTTAAATTTAGGCTCTTCAACCCCCATGCGCTTTTTGATTCTATCAATTTCTTCTTTTGACATTGGGGTTGGTCTAACTCCAAAACCGATAAAGCCAGTTACATTTGGAGTATTTCGGACTACATACCAAGAGTCATCAGTTACAATCATATCTACAAGTACATAACCAGGAAAAATTCTTTTTTCAACCGTAGTTCTTTTCCCATTTTTTATCTCAATTTGTTTTTCCTTTGGAACAATTACATCGAAAATCTTATCCTGCATACTTAGAGACTCGATTCTTTGTTTTAGCGAATCAGCAACTTGCTCCTCATATCCAGCATACGTATGGATAACATACCAGTTTCGCTCACCTGACTGCTTTAGAGTAAGAAGTTTTTTCTTTGGCATGACTGATAGTTCGGGAGCGTTAGCTTCATTTTCAACTTCTTCAATTTTTTCTTCTTTATTTTTTGCCATTTTATCCTCTTGTTTGAACAAGATATTGAACTAAATAAGTGAGCCCATAATCCACAGCACCGGTGATTGCAATCGCTATCGTTGCAGAAACTAGAACGATTACAGTATGGTTTAAAACTTCTTTTCTTGTAGGCCAGTTAACTTTTTTTAACTCAGTCCAAGAACTAACGAAATAATTGATTATTATATTATTTTTCATTTTTTAATGAGATATTAGTCACCTTAATTAGGGTATAAGGCTGCCTATGTCCCTGGGTTCTTTTATATCTCTTTTTTGCTTTAAATTTAAAAACCAAAGCTTTTTCGTCAGAAATATTCTTAACAAAATCAGCTTCGACAAACGCATCTTTAATGACAGGCGTGCCAATAATGTTTTTATTCCCATCGTTTGCAGCTAAAACTTCAGAAAATGTTATTTTCTTTTTATTATCACCTAAATCATCAACTAGATCTATTTTATGCTCTTTATTAAGAGCTAACTTGTATTGGTTGCCTTTGTAAGATACGACCGCAAACATAATCTCCTTCGCCTGTTAATGGGTTACTATATTATACTATTTTTATATTTTTATCTGCTCAAATCTAAAAAAGACCGACGGTCTTACTGTTTTTAATTTAACATATTATCTTTAAAAAAGTCAATAGAGCTATCTTTCAGCTTTTCGCTTATTTTTGCGAACGCTAAAAATAATTTTAAACAGCTCATAAATTATAATGGCAAAGAAAAGAAGAAACATTCCAATTGCGATTGACAAATGATAGGCAGAATATCTGCGCCATATTAACATTAAAACACTCGAGAGATAAAGCACAATAATATTGAATATGAGCGACCCAAGCGCAGTCCAAAAAACAAATGGCCAAAATTTAACTTCAGCAAACCCTGCCACAAACGAGCTCCAAGGCCTTACATAGCCGACAAAACGCGTTAGAAAAACTGTTGCATTGCCGAATTTTTTATACCACTCGGTTAGTTTTTTATGAACTTCTATAATCTTTTTGTTTTTCTGCAGTCTTTCATTAACATAGCTATCGCTCCAAGAACCGATTTTATATGAGATTATAGCTCCCGTCGTATGCCCTAGAGTGAGAATAAAAAGAATAAAAAGAAAAGAATACTTTTGCGAGTTAATGTATTCCTGTCCCAATAGATATCCTAATTCTGTAGGCAGAGGAATCCCAATATTTTCTATAAACATACTCAAAAACACACCGGCAACTCCGAATGATCGCAAAAAATGAAAAGCTATGTTAACAATGTGCTCCATCTACTTTACCAATTGACTACTTATAGATAAAAGTTCGTTCTTTCTGACAAACGAAAGCATCAAACTTCGAAGCAATGGAACTCTTATCTGGGTTTTATAGGTTGATATTGCTTCAAACTTCTGATTTTCCTCTTCATCACTCAACATAAAACGCTGCCACTCTTCATCAAACCGTACAAGCTTCACCGGCGGAAGAAGATAAAGATTTTTTTTAAATTCTTTCGGTTGTGGAAAATGAGGATGATGTATTATATATCGATATGCCTGCAAATCTTCAAACTGCTCTTTCTGTAAAACTTCTTCTACAACTTTACCTGTCGCAGCATGGTCAGGATGCGTGTCCCCGGGATCAGTATAAAGAACGAAGTTGGGATTAAAAGCTTTTATTTCTCTGTTAAAATCATTATACAACTTTTCTTGATTTTCATTTTTCAAACTACCATCTCCATAATTTAAATAGACAAGGTTTTTTTCAGAAACTCCAAGAATACCTGTCGCCTTTTTAAATTCATCGTATCGTTTAGCTTTCAATCCATGTTTGTTTCCATCAGTCACCAAAACTATCTTAACGTTTGCACCCCTTTTTACCGATTCTATAATATATCCGCCAACTCCAATCGTTTCATCATCCGGATGAGGAGTGAAAACTAAAACATTTTGCCCACTTGAAGGCAGCTTTGCATCTTCTAAAAAGTAAATTGAAGATTGAGGCATTACCTCCGTCTCATGAAAATAGAAAGTAACTAAAGATATTGTTGTGGCGACTAAAACCAAAAGACTTAACTTTATCTTCATATTGTCTAATAAATTTCTATATTTTTTCATTATTAAAAAGATATCTTCTTATGTCTAATAAATACACTTTGAACTAAACCAATTAAGAATAAGTAAGCAGCTAATGAAGAGCCTCCATAACTTGAAAAGGGTAATGGAATACCGGTAACTGGAGCCAATCCTAGATTCATGCCTACATTAACCAATACTTGAAATAAAAACATCGAGGCTGTACCAAAACAAATAAGCATTCCAAAATTATCTCTTGCCAGATTACCAATATTAATAATTTTAGTAATTAGATAAGCATATAACCCGACAAGCACAAAACTACCCAAAAAACCAAATGACTCTGCGATTCCAGCGAAAATAAAATCCGTATGCGGTTTTGGCAAAAAACGAAGTTGGCTCTGCGAACCTCTGCCAAGTCCCTTGCCAAGCAGTCCTCCTGACCCCACCGTAATTTGAGCTTGCCTTACATTGTAGCCTTTACCATACGGATCAAGGTTCGGATCAATGAATGTTAATATGCGATTTCGTTGATAATCATGAACAAATTTATTAAATGGTTTGATATCGAAAGTAGCAAGCAACAACATTCCAACAAACGATATGAGAGTAATAAAAATAATTAAATATTGGATTTTTGTAGGTTTTGAAAAAAGTAAAAGCACAAAATAAATAAAGCATAAAACCAATGCTGTTCCTAAATCAGGCTCCTTAAGAACCAAAAGAAGTGGGGGCAGTAAAATAAAAGCAGAAATAAATATATCCCGCCATCTCAATTTACCAATCCGTTTAGAAAAAAAAGCTGAAAAAGCAAATATTAAAAATACTTTCGCAAGCTCAGAAGGTTGCAGCTGAAAAAAACCTAAGTTTATCCACCTCATTGCGCCGCCCGCCGCTTTGCCAAAAAAATCTACATAAAGTAAAAGCAATATTCCGATTATATAAAAAATCCAAATGATGCCGCGGAACATTCGATAATCAATAAACGACACGACTCCCATAATTACAAGACCAACAAGCGCAAAGAGGCCCTGTCTAAAAGCTAAATTAGAATCAGGAGTATTAAAAACTAAGCTATAAATCACAGCAATACTTATTGCTAAGATCATTATAGGGATGATTGGCAAAACTATATCAAACGTTTTGATCTTTAATGGCATAATAACATCACACTTTGAATAATCAAATAACGAGCTTTGTTGGATTTCGACGGTTGCAAGCGCATGTGGCCTTGAGAGCGCCTAGAAATCCAACGAAGCGAGTGGTTAAATTATATTTAAAAGTTATCAATTTTCTTTTCTAGAGATGCCGATCCAAATTTTGCCGGTCGAGAAAGAAAACTCCTCTTCGCCCTCTGTTTCCGCTCTTTTCCCGATTATTTCAACCGCCAAAACTTCTTTTGCAATCATCTCCCTCATTTTATCCATTGTTTCCTTGAGTTCTTTGGATGTTGTTTCGTAGCAAACTTCAATCCGATCGTCGACTTTGAAGTCGGATTTCTTGCGAAGCGATTGAATATTGCGAATCATCTCCCGTGCATTTCCCTCTATTTGAAGTTCGGGAGTTATAGTACCATCTAGTTGTGGCTCACCCTTTCCGCTTGAATCAAATATCACTTCCTTAACATTAACTTCCTCGGCAATAATTTGCTCGAGTGCACTGCTTACCTTATTTTCATAATAAGTTAATTTACTTAAAGGCTGTCTAACTTTTATACCCATTGTTGCTCGCAAGGATAATCCTGTCTCGACAATCTTCCTAACCAAAAGCATTTGCTTTAATATCTCTGAGTTAATCTCTCCTTTAACCGGAAAAGACGACAAGTGGACCGATTCATGATCACTATCTTTTTTTAAGGTTTCATATATGGTTTCTGAAAACATTGGTGTAAACGGCGCAAGTAATTTTGTCATTTCAATAAGTATATAGTACAGAGTCTCATATGCAAAAATCTTATCTTCGTCATTTTCGCTTTTCCAAAATCTTCTGCGAGAACGACGCACGTACCAAGTTGATAGCTCTTGAGCAAAATCGATTATTGATTTACTTGCTTTGTAAGGATCATACTTGTCCAAAGATCCCGTTACTTCATTAACTAATTCTTGAAATTTAGCCAATATCCAACGATCTAGCACATTTGTACTTTCTATTTTTCCAGTCGGAACAAATTTATCAATTGAAGCATAAGTTACGAAAAATGAAAATACATTCCAAAGCGTAAGAAATAAATTGCGCGACAAAGACGTTACTTCTTTTTCAGAATACAGCTTGGGTTCGCCCGGTTGATTTACGGAATAAAAATAATAACGAATCACATCTGCTCCAAATTTGTCGAAGGCATCATTTGGCACAACTACATTTCCAAGAGACTTTGACATTTTTTTACCTTTTTCATCCAAAACGTGGCCAACAGAAATAACATTTTTATAGGCGGTTTCGTTTTTCATAATAGTTGAAAGAGCAAGCAAGGTGTAAAACCAGCCGCGTGTTTGATCAACTGCCTCACAAATAAAATCAGCCGGAAATTGTTCAAGAGACAGTTCTTCATTCTCAAATGGATAATGATATTGAGCAAAAGGCATAGCACCCGAATCAAGCCAAACATCCATGACTTCAGGTGTTCTTTTCATTTTTCCGCCGCATTCGCAATCAAATTCAATTTCATCAATAAAAGGCTTGTGCGGATCAACATTATTCACTTCAGAAAGCGAAGATACAACTTTATATTTCTTGCATTCGCCAGCTGGCGAATCACACTCCCAAACAGGCAACGGTGTACCCCAATATCTGTCTCTTGAAATTGCCCAATCCTTGACTTCTTCTAACCAATTGCCAAACCTGCCGTGTTTCAAATATGCTGGATTCCAATTTATTTTTTCATTATTTGTCAGAAGTTCTTTGCGTAGTTTGCTCATTGCAATGTACCAAGAATCTTTCGCCATATATAGAAGCGGAGTATCGCAACGCCAACAGAATGGATAGTCGTGAGCAACGTCTTCTGTTTTAAGAAGAATTTCCCTAGAGGTCAAATCCTCTTTAATACTATTATCAGCCTTCTTAACGAACTCCCCCTTCCCTGCTCCTGCAAGCTCAATCCCTTTTTCATCAACTGTTTTTAATACCTTTATCTGATTTTTTTGATAGCCCCAAGTATAATCATCTTCACCAAAAGCCGGAGCAATATGAACAATGCCAGTGCCGTCAAGATCGGTAACATAATCGGCAGTAATTAATTTGTATGATTTCTCCCCTGCTTCAGAGAATTTTTCCCCGTCAGGATAAATCGGTTCATAATCTTCATGTTCGGTTGAATATTGTTTAATAACTTCTTCGCCTGTTAAAGTTTTTGCGATTTTTGTATTCTCATCCAAGACCTTCTCAACTCTATTTTTAGATATAATATATGTCTTTTCTTCTTTCTCAACAATTGCATATTCAATTTTTGGCCCAAAAGCTAAGGCTGCATTTCCAGAAAGAGTCCAAGGAGTAGTTGTCCAAACCAAGAAATAGACATCTTCTTTTTTAGATTTTACTTGAATATAAATTGTTTCTTCTTTGATGTTTTTATAACCCTGCGCCACTTCATGAGATGAAAGCGCAGTTCCACAACGAGGGCAGTAAGGCACAACTTTATGTCCTTTATATAGGAGGCCTTTTTTATCAATTTCGGCAATAACATTCCAGACGCTTTCAATGTATTTTGGGTCGTAAGTAACATACGGATCTTCCATATCAACCCAATAAGCCATCCTCTCGGTCATTTTTTCCCAATCTTCTTTGTACCTCCAGACCGATTTTTTGCAAAGTTCATTAAACTTTTTGATCGATTCTTTTTTGTCACCAGGTACAATATTTTCTATTTGGGGTTTTCCAGAAATACCCAACTCTTTCTCAACTTGAAGTTCAACCGGAAGGCCATGAGTGTCCCAACCAGCTTTTCGTTTTACATAATACCCTTGCATTGTTTTATATCGACAAAAAAGATCTTTAAAAGATCTCGCTTCAACATGATGAATACCCGGTTGACCGTTAGCAGTTGGAGGCCCCTCATAAAACACAAAGTTCCCTTTTGGACTTTCTTTCTTGAGTGTTTTTCGGAAAATATCTTCCTTGCGCCAATTCTCAAGAATCCGTTTTTCTTCCTCAGGTAAATTCAATTTTGGATTGATGTTTTTAAACATTGAGTTCATAATACCTAAAATCAGATCCAATTTCAATTGACTTGAATGATTAGTCTGCTATGTATCTATCTCGACGACTTTGTTCCGATTTTTTAGACCGCTGACAATTTTTACTGAATTCTGGGCAACTTTAAAATGTTTGGCGAGAAGTTTAATTAGAGAACGATTTGCTTGCCCTTCTATTGGTTTTCCTTTTACCCAAACTTTAAGGCTGCCATCAAAACTGGCTTGGACTTGCTCTACTTTAGCCCCCGGAATAACTTTTACTGAAATTTTCATACTTAGCCGCTTTGATTTATTAGTCATTCTGAACACATTCGGCAAGCTCAGTGTAAACTCCGTGAAGAATCTCTAAAATAATGCTCGCTCAAGAAAGATCCTTCAGTCGTCTTACTCCCTCAGGATGATCAAAAAAGAATATCTGTTATCTGTTATCTGTCTGCTGTTTACTGCTTGTTTCTTCATCCAACGCTTCGTTAACAAGCTTATCGGCTAATTTATTTTCCTCTCTTGGCACATGGACAAAACTTAAATCAATTTTAAATTCTTTCGTAATTTGAAAAATTTGGTCGACAAATCTACGGATATGTTCCTGTTTGATTTTATAATTTCCATTCAATTGCTCTACAACTAATTGACTATCCAACCTGCATACAACTTTATGTTCCTTGGAATTATTTTCCTTAAGCCAACTGCTTTTCGATAATATTTCCAGCGCCTTAATAATCGCTCGGTATTCGGCCTCATTATTAGTTGTAATGCCGATGCATTCTTTATAATTATGAAATACTTGTCCTTTTTCATCGCTAAAAACAACCCCGATCGCAGCCGGACCAGGGTTCCCTCTCGAACCACCGTCAGTGTTAATATAGATTTTGTTCATCGTCAAGTCTCCAAAGTCTGATTAGCGCAAAAAAATTAGAGCGCATCATGGAGAAGGAAGTTCATCCGCAATTGTTGTTCCACTTTGATTAAAAGTTATCACGCGATTACTAGGGGTTCCTGCTCTTGTAGCACGGCAGGAATAAACAATATTTGTTATGGGGGGATTACAAGTATTAATATTATATGAAAAATTTGCACTTGACAAATTTGGCCATTTTGTATTTATAATAGCATTATTTTGGCAAACATCAACTCCAGAAATTGGCGAATTGGGGGCGTCTCCTTCCGCTTTACAAATAGCAACAGACTTATTGGCTTGCGTAATGTCAGCCAATGCTTTCGCATCCTGGGCTTTTGTCCTTGCGCTAGAGACATTTATTATCACAACTGTTGCCAAAATGCCGATAATGGCAATTACAACTAGAAGCTCAATTAAGGTGAAACCTCTTTTTACTTTTTTCTTAACCCTCCTAAATAAAACAACCCCGATCGCAGCCGGACCAGGGTTCCCTCTCGAACCACTTTCAGTATTGATAAAAATTTCCATAAAAACTAATCTTAGTATTTAAAATTAAGCACTAAAAAATTATTAGGAACTATATTTACCTGCAACATAGTCATATTCATTCCCCCAATTTCTTCCAGAACATGACCAACCTGGACTTGCCGGATTTGGACGACTGCCATTATACGTCTCCAAGTCATATATACCAAGAACATAAAAGTAAGCATTGTTGCATCCATAACTACCACCATTATAGCGATAATACCAATAGGCTTTTGTATCATCAGTATTTTTAGGGTCTACAGGTGTTGGAGATAAATATGGCGCTAGAGCTGGAATGAAATTACCAGCACCATCTAAAAAACTAGTCTCCCACCCAGAATGACTAGTGCCATGAGCATACGTAGCAGGAGGAAATTGACCACCATTATCAAGTGCATACGCATCCAAAGCTTTTGTTATTTGCGAAAAATCACTTAGTCTTTTAGCATCTAGGGCTTTAGCTCTTGCACTAGCTACGTTTAGGATAACAACTGTCGCCAAAATGCCAATAATGGCAATTACAACCAATAGTTCAATTAAAGTAAATGCTTTTTTTCGCATAATCCCCTCTAACATTATTTAAAAAATATTTTACATAACCAGTTGCTGTATAAGTAATTATGCGAATAGTATCAATCTCGCCCACTGTTTGATAATTATTTACTTTCCAGAATAACTTCTTCTCTTAACTACGGTTCTAACATTCTACCATCCGCCGACATCACTATAATCACTTCCGTCAGCTAGATATTAATCAGTTCCAATTCTGTAAAAAACACCCTCCCATTCCAGAACCATTGTCATAGTTTAGCGAACAATAATACAATGTATCCCCAATCCCTGTAAAGGCTCCTGATAACAATGAATCAATATATAATTGATCAGTGTCATCAAAAAAACAATTCGTATTAACACAATAAGTGTATTCAGCCCCATATTGAACTTTAAATGGACTAACAGGAGCCTTAGCTAAAATTGTTCCGCCTGAACCATCAGTAAATTGTGCAACATCTGCATTATCGAGAACATAGTTATCATAGAGAACTCCCGATGCATCATAATCCCTCAAATTGCGCAAAGAACCGCCGTTAGATTGGAACATCAGTCCGGCTCTATATGCCGTTCCAACATCACTTTTAGCCTTTGCATCTTGAGTCTTAAGTTTTGCGTTCCCGATATTTAGAATAACAACTGTTGCTAAAATACCGATAATAGCAATCACAACCAAAAGCTCAATTAATGTGAAGCCTTTTTTCTTAGTTTTCATTTGCACTCCTTAATATCACAACTAATTTGGTCATTTCCTGAAATAACTTTTATTTTAAGACTATTTTTACTAGTAATATTGCTGTCGCTTGAGTAACTCCAGCTTAATGGAAGAGTCGGCCAAACTTGATTTTTATTTGTTCCGAGCTTAGTGGTACATATTGTTGAGCCGGCAACAGGCGGATTTACTTTCCCCCCTCCAGATAAGCACGACATTGCATACAAGCGGACTTTCACAAGATCAGCTTTTATCTTTGACTCGTCAGTGTTGCTTCTCCGACTTAAATTATTATAAATATAGAAACCAGACACAGCGATAATAACAAATGCTACTAGCAATACTGTTTTAGAAAACCCTTTTTTAACTTTCATTTCCCTCCTGAATAGTTAAATTATTAAATAATTAATTTAAAATCCCAATCCCACTTTTTCTTTAACTTCTTTCAAAGTCTTTTCTGCCAATGGTGCTATTTTCTCACTTCCCTGCTCTAAAATATCTATCAGTTTCTTCTCGTCTTTAATAATTTCATTATACCTTAATTGAATTGGATTTAAATACTCGACAACTGCTTCAGCAAGAGAATTTTTAAATTCTCCGTATCCTTTGCCAGCAAACTCTTTTTCGATCTCCCCCACTGTTTTACCTGAGACTTCAGAAAAAATAGTTAAAAGATTGGTAATGGCAGGTTTGTCCGGCCCAGCTTTAACTTCTGTTCCCGAATCGGTTACCGCTCTTTTGATTTTATTTCGAATTGTGTCGGCATCATCTGTCATTGCTATATAATTATAAGAAGATAGGGCAGATTTGCTCATCTTTTTAGTTGGATCGTCTAATCCCATTATCCGCGCTGTTTCTTTTTTGATAATTGGCTCTGGTACTATAAAAGTTTCGCCAAAATTTTTGTTAAATCTTTCCGCCAAATCTCTCGTCAGCTCTACGTGCTGTTTTTGGTCCTCGCCAACCGGTACATGAGTAGCATTATATAGTAATATATCAGCAGCCATCAAAGTTGGATAAACAAAAAGCCCCACGCCCGCCGAGTCACTGGTTCCTTTTGCTGATTTGTCTTTAAACTGCGTCATACGATAAAGCTCCCCCATTTTGGTTTGGCAATTCAAAATCCAAGCAAGTTCAGCATGCTCTGGTCTGGTTGACTGAACAAAAATTGTTGATTTTTCAGGATCAACTCCAGAAGCAATGTAAAGAGCAGCTACTTCTAGGATTTTTTTTCTTAATATTTTGGGGTCTTGCTGGATTGTAATTGCATGCAAATCAACAACACAATAAATCGACTCATCTCCGCCAGCTGGCGGATTGTCGGTGAGTAGAACCCACTGTTTTATTGCACCTAGGTAGTTTCCTAAATGAATGTTACCTGAAGGCTGTATGCCTGAAAAAATTCTTTTCATATATTTATCAAGCTAAAGCTTGTTCTACGTTACTTATTATATTATTCCAATTCTCAACTATACAGTATATAAAATGCGCCGTAAGAGCAAGATCTATATTTTACTAATTATAACTCCTACTCGTTACGGTCGAATCGATTTCCGTTTTATAATGATTCGCACCGGTCGTTCCAACAGTTTCAGCTGTAGTTCTAAATTTAATAAAAGGTTGCTGATTTGCTGAACGATCATCGGGAGCGAAACCAGCTAGATCTAGGGTTACATTTAAATTTTTATCCGAAATAGCATTATCTTTATTCCCGACAAAACATGCGAGGTCTGAGTCAGAACACATAAAATCACTCGAAACTATGTTGTTTAAATCAGCACTAGATGGATAAGTCTTACGAAATAAATAACCTTGTCCATCAATAATCCTTGTGTAATAAAAGATATATTCGTTTGAATTTGCCAAAATCATACAATTTTCGATTGAATAAGTAAGAGAAGGACTACCGAACCTTTGAAGAAAAATGGGGCCGGAACCTTTAAATGCAAATGCAATAGAAATACCATTCTTTATACCACCAGTGTCAGGTGATGTAAATGGGAAAACAAAAGGTTTGTTAGCGCTTCTAACATCCCTTGTAATCATATCTGCTATTCTACGCGTCTCCTCTGAAGTCTCTCTCATCCCCTTCAGTCTGTTTTGGTAAGCGCTTGTTTGAGCAACCGTGCCGGTAACCATTACAAGCATCGAAGCAAAAATCGCTGAGGCAATTAATATTTCTAATAAGGTAAAACCCTTTTGTTTAAAATTATTTTTCATACTATTATTATTAAATACTTTGAGCTTAATACTGTCATCCTGAACGGAGTGAAGGATCTAGCCCGATCAATCGGGGGCATAATTAATTTTCAGATTCTTCGCTTCACTCAGAATGACGCTTGGGAAGAAGATTCTACTGCTAAAAGTTTGGTCGCCAATTGGTTAATATTTCGCTTGCTGAAACGGATTTTTGCACGTTATTAAAACTCCAAGTAACAGTCGAAGTGACCTTTAAGGCATTGTCGGTTGGGTGAACATCCGTACTAGCCCCAGTACCGGGCAATAAGCTGCCCACACTTTCAATCTTTATTGTTCTTATGAAAGCCATATTGTTCACTGTTACAGAATCAGAACCTAGAACAAGACTGTATTTTGAACTAGAAAAATTAACTTTATAATTATTTGTTCCGGCTAGAGAAGTTAGACTATTCCACCCAGTTGTGTTATCCCCGTCAATCCAGTTTGTATCACGAATCTGGCGGACAATTTCAATTCCTTCTTGGGCCACATACACAGCCTGAGCCTTTTCCTGCGAATATGCGCTATTAGCCAGAGCCGTCCGGCCGACAAAAACCAATGCCATTAAAATGGTGATAATAATGAGAGAAGAAACTAAAACCTCTAAGATACCGAAACCTTTTCTAAATTTATTGCATTTAGTCATATCAATACTCCACCCGAAAAGGATCTGGGGATATTTTAAATGTTGCCGTACCACCATCCGTACTACTCATTGTAAGAAAATTGCCATTTAGTTGATTAGCTTGAGTACAATCGGCAATAATCCCAGAAGCTTTTGGCATCTGGCAAGTAAAATCAAGCTGTGAATTAAAAACAAGATATGGGTTACTATTCCCTTGAATCGCAAGAGTATAATCAGTCGGCACAGCAATCTCTTTAATGAGGTTGCTAGTACTATCATCGGCTCTATACAATCCAACAGTTTTTGCAGAAGAATCAACTTTTATTAAATATCTACTAATATTTTGTTCCGGGTTCTTCGCCATCGTACTCGCTTGATTTATTAATGCCCCTATCTCGGCAGCCTTTAATTTTAAAGAACTTTTTTTGCCGTATTTTTCAAAACCGGGCACAGCCACAACAAGCATCATGGCTATGATCGTCATAGTTATCATCAGTTCAATTAGAGTAAAGGCTTTTTTAGACATTATATTGTAAATTTTAAGAAACAAGATACAAGAGACAAAATACAAATAAATCTCAATATTCAGTAATCAATATTCAAATATTTGGTGGTTGAGTATTGGAATTTAAATATTGTTTGCCTGCCTGCCGGTAGGCAGGGTTATTGTTTCTTGTTATCTTGTATCTTTAGAAAACCAGTGTTCCCAAATACCAATTTATCACTAAATTACCGAATAATATTGAAATGAAGGTTGCTGATATAAGAAATGGAGCAAAAGGCAAGGCGTCTTTAATTGTTTTATGAGCTGCTTTCATATAAATAAGTCCGGCAATTGAGCCCATAAGAAATGATAAAAAAACCGCCAAAACCGCCACCGGATAACCAGTTAAAAAGCCTAGAATCAAACCTATTTTAATGTCTCCCGATCCCATCCACTTTTCTTTTGATATGAGTACTAGAAAAGCAAGAATACCGCCGCCGATTAACCCGCCATAAATCATATTTAAAAATCCAAAATTACCAAAATACCATCCGCCCAGAGTAGACAAAATTAGTGCTGCCCAAACAAAAGGTTCCGGCGTCATTTGGGTTTTAAGATCATAAACAAAAACAACTATCAAGAGAGAGAAGATAACCGAATAAAAAAACGTGGCCAGACTTAAGCCAAAAGCAAAAAATAGAACAGCGTAAACAACAGCCGTACCAAGTTCAACCAACGGATATTGCCATGAAATATTTTTGCCGCAATACCGGCACTTTGCGCGCAACAAGACAAAAGAAATGAAAGGTATAAGATCGTACCACTTAAGGATTTTCTTACAACTCGGGCAATGAGAACGAGAACTTAGAATCGACTTTAAATCATCCATTCTAAAAATCACAACGTTCAAAAAACTGCCCGCGATAAGGCCAAAGAGAAAGAATAAGATTAAATACATTGTATTCATAATTTAAACCTTAATTTAATCATTTTCCGTACCTTGCGCATTAAGCACTAAATCAAAAATCATAAATTCCAAATAAATATTAAATTCAAACTAATAAATCATAAACACCACTTCTAGACTTTGTTTTTGCATTTCTCCAATATACTTGCAAATATCTTCACCAATTCTGCTGTTTCTAATAATAACGGCTCAATTCTGTTTTTAAAATCTGAGTTTGCTTCAATTATTAGCTCTAACCAGTAAATTGTTTCCTTTGCTTCCTTGCGGCAGATTCTTATTCTGAATTGAAAATCTTTCTTAGTTTCTGTCTCATTTGCTTCCCTATAATTTGCGCCTGTCGATGTTCCTGATCTTATGCATTGATCAACAAGCTTAAAGTTTATTGTATTCTTAGGCAAAGCTTTGCACAATCTAATGATTCTTTTCCCAAATTCAAGTGTTCTGTCTTCTAAGTCATACCGTTTTGAATTTTGTTTTTCTAACATTGTAATTTATTTGTTTTTTGCGATTTTGGGTTTAGAATTTAAAGACATATTGGTGAATGATAAATATTGAGTTTTCATGAGGCCCGTCAAGTTACCTTTCCGGGCCATAGAAAACTCAAATACTAGTCGTTCTGTAGCCAGTAATCAAAAGTCCCAGATAGCGCAAATCCTGTTGGTGGAGTAGTGCTTCTCTCGCCATCATTGTCATTTTCCAAATCAGCGCTGATCATATAATTCTGACCGGTTGCATCAGTTTGATATTCATAGGTCCTACCAGCCGAGGGATCGGTTGGAATTGTCTTCATATAAGTCACAACGCCATTAAAAAGAGTCGTAACACTTGCAGTTGCAGCTGTCGCTGAAACATTATAAGCATTTGGATTTTGATCAGAATAGTAAACTTCCAATGCAGTTTTCATCTGTCTTAAATCACTCTTTCTGGTTGCATCTCTAGCTTTTGCTCTCGCACCAGATAAAGCGACTAGAACCATTGATGCCAAAATGCCAATGATGGCAATGACGACCAAAAGTTCGATTAAAGTAAAACCCTTTTTGTTCATTTTATTTCCTTCCTTTACCCCATTAAACAAGATGAAATCATTTATTTAATTGAGGCTATCTTATTATCTTGATCGACCCTCCAAGCAAGATAAATTTATTTATAATTACGTCTTATTTGTTTAGTTCCTAGTTTGCTAGAGAAAGTATTTTCTCTAGCATAAAAGACTAAAATGATAAACTTAAACGCCAACGTATACGCAACCGGTCGAAGTACAAGTAATGGATTTCGTTCCGCCACTTGAACTTGAGCCAGAAAGATATCCGCTGGAGACAGTATAAGTCCAGCCAGTTGGTGGAGTTGCAGGATAATTAAGCGTAGTGGATAGATTTGTACCAGTACAAACAGCAGTTCCAGCTGCAGTTGCCCATGTAGTTGCCGTGGAAACAGTGCCGCCATCAACATTGCAAGATGCAACTGCTTTTAGCACTTCACCTGTTTCGCTCTTGGCTTTTGCATCAGCAGCTTTTATCCTAGCTGATCCGACATTTAAGATAACAACGGTTGCCAAGATACCGATGATTGCAATAACAACCAGCAACTCGATTAATGTAAAACCCTTTTTCATATTTTCTCCTTTTAATAATATATTGTTCGAATCCGCTCCGCCAACCGGCGGACGGCGGTGAGAACTATTCACGTTTATAGTTCTCGTCGTCCGCTTAAAAGCGTTCTCCTCGAACAATATTTTATTGCCCTGATCGACCTGCAAGACATTTTTTGATTAAATAACTAACTACTTATTCACAACTTAACTTATATTTTACTGTAATTGGGCAATATTGTAGATGGGGACAAGTACAGCAAAAACAAGAAACGCCACTCCAATACCCATTAAGATCAAAACAGCTGGTTCTACTAATGTAGATATTGTTTTTATCGCTTGCTCAGTCGCTTCTTCATAATAATCTGCAACTCTGCCTAAAACCCCGTCAAGCTGGCCTGTTTCCTCTCCAACAGCTACCATTTGCCCAAGAAAAGGTGGGAAAACTGGATCCTTGGAAAGTTGAATGGAAAGAGGCACGCCTTTTTCAACCTGACTGGCTGCCTTAGTTATGCTTGCTTCATACAAACTATTATTCATTACACTTCCGCCAATTTTAAGAGCATCCAAAAGCGGAACGCCGGCTCCAATTAGCATAGACATTATTTTACTAAATCTATACATATATATCCCATCAAAAAGCTTACTGACGCCTGGTATTTTTAGCTGCAACCTATCTTTTGCCTTTTTTCCAGAACTAGAACTAGACCAATATTTAAAAACTACAGCTAAAAAGATAAGTATAACAAGAACCAGCCACCACTTGGTTCTTACAAAATCTGACATCGCAAGCAACATTCGGGTAGCGATCGGCAATTTTGCGCCAGCTTGATCAAAAATCGACTTGAGCTGAGGAATTACTACTATAAGCATGTAAGATGCTATGCCAACCAAGGCAATTAAAATAAAGGCAGGATAATACATTGCTCCCCTCACCTTGCCAATAAAGTTATTATCATTCTCAAGCTGGTCGGCAAGCTGCTTTAATACTACATCTAGTTTCCCAGTGTTCTCGCCGGCATTAACAATGCTAACGAAAACTTTGTCAAAAACTTGTGGATGCCGAGCTAAAGCATTTGAAAAACTCATTCCTTCTTCAAGATCCTTATAAATACTTTGATAAACAGTTTTTAGTTGAGGATTAGCCGCTTGAGAACTAGTTACTTTAATCGCTTTAGCTAAAGGCAACCCAGCAGAAATCATTGTAGAAAGCTGTCTAGCGAATACTGCCTTGTCTCTCGCTGAAGCTTTTCTATGAAAATTAATGGATAGCGGTTTGCTCTTTTCTGAAGCAATATCAAGAGCAATAAGATTATGCTTAACTAAAATACCCTCGGCTTCAATCTCATTTATAGCCTTGACGGTTCCAGTGATAATCTCTCCTCTGCTATTCTTCGCTTTATATAGAAAAGTTTTCATTCGTTAGTAAACCATCATTTTAAAGCTCTTTGGGTCTTGAGCCCAAGCTAATGCATCTTCTAAGGTAATATCCCCCCTCGAGACATACTCAGCCAAAACTTTATCCAGACTAATCATACCCTCTGCAGCCGAAGTTTGAATAACATTCGGTATTTGGTATGTCTTTCCTTCTCTAATCAAACTTTTTATCGCAGAATTTGCCAGCATAATCTCTGCAGCCATCACTCTCCCACCATTAATACGCGGTATCAGCCTTTGCGAAACAACTCCCAATAAAACTGAAGCTAACTGGCTTGAAACTTGCTGCCTTAAATGAGAAGGGAACACGCTGATAATTCTATCTGCCGTCT
Source organism: Patescibacteria group bacterium (assembly GCA_023484645.1). The sequence continues at coordinate 11,271 of JAMCZZ010000007.1, read as the reverse complement.
GAGCTGCTGAGTTTGTATGTAAAGTAGCGAATACCAAGTGCCCTGTTTCTGCGATTGTAAGCGCTGCCTCAATTGTTTCCAAGTCTCTCATTTCTCCGACCAAAACAACATCCGGATCTTCACGCAAAGCCGACCTTAAAGCCAAACCAAAAGAGTCGGTGTCTGGGCCAATTTCTCTTTGAGAGATTATACTTTTATTATGCTCAAAAACATATTCGATTGGATCTTCGATTGTAATAATATGCTTGCGCTGGTTTTCATTAATATTATTTATAAGAGCAGCTAAGGTAGTAGATTTCCCTGATCCGGTTGGACCAGTGAGAACAACAAAACCCTGCCCATGATCTGTGAATTTTTCAAGGATTGGTGGAAGTCCCAACTCTTTTATTGACTGAATCTGTTTAGGTATTAAACGCAAAGACACAGCTTCGCAACCCTTTTGGTAGTAAATATTAACCCTAAACCTCATATCCTTATAACCAAAGGAAAAATCAAGCTCTTTTCTCTGTTTAAATTTTTCTATCAGATCAGCAGGCGTGAAGCTGGCGATAAATTCCGAGATCTTTTTACCATCGCAGACTGGAGCTTCAGGCACATTTAATAATTTCCCGTCAATTCTTACAGTAGGAGATATCCCCACAGTTAGATGCAGATCGGAAGCATTTTTTTCTACGGCATAGTCAAGATATTTAACCATTTCCGTATTTGGTTTGTTTTCCTCCACAATTCCCTCCTAGAATGTTCTCGCAAAACTTATGTTTTTATTATAAGTTAAATCACAGCAACAAGCAACAACTCACATAAGATACAAGCTACAAGATGCAAGATACCTGCCCGCTATGCTTTGCATAGCGTTGCAGGCGGGCAAACAAAACTCAAATATCCAAATTTAAAATATTCAAACGTTTGAGTCTTTGGTGATTGTTTATTGAATATTGTCTGGTCATTGTTTCTTGTCTCTTGGTTTTTCCAACCTTCTGTTGGCTAGTTTTCCATCGTCGCTTGGTAGACTTCATCAATAGTTGTCAATCCTTGTAAAGCTTTGATGATACCGTCTTGCTTCATTGTGATCATGCCGCCTTTCAAAGCTGATTCTTTTAACTCGTTTGCCGGGCGCTTAGCTATAGCTAAATCTTCTATTTCGGGAGACATTGACATAACCTCAAAAATACCGATTCTTCCTTTAAACCCAGCGGAACACTCCGGACATCCTTTTCCGTAGTAAAATTTCATTTCTTTTGGAATCAAAGCTTTATCTTTTTCATTATTAGGAGAAATTTTGTCCAATTCTGCTTTTATTTCCTCCAAAAGTTTAGGAGGCAGTTTTGCTTCCTCCTTACACTTTGGACAAATTAGCCTGATCAATCTTTGAGCAATAATTAAATCAACTGCGGAAGTTATTAAGAATGGCTCAACGCCCATGTTTATTAATCGCGGTAAACTCCCAGCTGTATCGTTCGTATGCAATGTTGTCAAAACCAAATGCCCTGTCAAAGCAGCATGAGTAGCCATTCCTGCAGTCTCAGCGTCTCTGATCTCACCAACCATAATAATATTTGGGTCTTGCCTTAAAACGCTTCGCAGACCTGAAGCAAAAGTAAAACCAATATCCGGCTTGACCTGGCACTGGTTTACTCCAGGTGTCTCATATTCAACTGGGTCTTCGAGAGTAACAATATTTTTTCCAGGCAAATTAAGCCTGTTAATAATCGCATTCAAGGTAGTTGATTTACCAGAACCGGTTGGTCCGGTTGAAAGAATTATTCCCCAAGGCCTTGTCATCGATTGCATAGTTTTTTCAAATGCGCTGCCTTGCATCCCCAAGTCTTCAAGCGACAGTATTTTCTGACTTTTATCTAAAATTCGAAGCACTATCTTTTCGCCATGAACAGTCGGCAAGCTTGAAACACGAACATCAACTGCTCTATGCCTAAAAGACACCTCAAATCTTCCATCTTGCGGTATGCGGGTTTCGTCTATTTTTAATTTCGAAAGAATTTTAATTCTCGAAACAATTGGCGGATGCAAACTCAAACTTGTTTTTGCCACATCAACCAAAACTCCGTCGACCCTGCACCGTATTCTGAGTGTTTTTGTCTGAGGTTCGATGTGTACGTCTGAAACTTTCTTATTTAAAGCGTAGTTAATAACTGCCGCCACAATTTTCGGAATATAGCCTTCTTTAATTACTTCTTCTAGGGCCTCTTCATCTAGAACGTCTTGTTGAATCAACGATCCCAAATCACCATTTTCTAAATTTCCAGATGAAGATGTAACTGAGTTTTCATCTGATTCTTCCTTTTGTTTAGTCTCAGGATTTTTAGCAGCATCATTTGTTCCCGCAACCGGTTTTACTTGATTGGACTCTTGTTTCGTGGCTTCCGCCTTTACCTCCTCTTTCTTTGAGTTGTTAAGAGGAGTAACAATATTAGCTCCTGCTTTTGCATTATTGTTTTCAGCAGAACTATTTGCTGGATTATTATTCGTATTGCCTGGAGAAGCAGTAGGGGCCTGTATTTTTTGACCGTTAAAAGCGGGGTCGAAAAAACCGCTAAGAGAAATGGTTTTTCCTCCAGTTTGAGCATCATCTTTCACTAAAGTTGTATTTGAATCATCCATATTTTTTGTTTTTGTGCAATGATTGTTAATAAATATTCACAGCATACTCGATGTCGTCTTTTGAAGTCAGAAATAATTCAATTGGATGCTGCTTTTTTATAAACTCAATCGCTTTTTCTGTTAATTCTGAGTTGATGCTATCGCTAGCCAACATCAGTTCCCCGGAATTATTTTCCCCAAAAACTACAATCCTATACTTTTGGATAAATTCTTTTGGTAATTTAATTAGGTGATCCTTATCAATTTTTCCTATTAAACTCACCGATTTCTTCTCGGCTCCTTGATTTGTTTTCTCTTCTATCATTATATGTTTTTTTTGTGCATTTTGAAATCCAATTTCATTAGATTTGTCATCTTCTGCATCATAAGTACTTGCTTTAGATGTAATTGAATCGACAGTTAAACTGGGAAAATCTGGTTTAAATAATAGGTCCGACAAACTGGAAAAAATTGACGGTCTAATTTCACCACCTCTATTATCATCTTTTTCCTGCTCCGATTTTTCTGATTTCTCCGGTTGGCCATCATCATGATGCAAAGATTCCATTTGGAATGATGAATTATGGTCGTAATTTAAAAGTACATAATCGATGTCGTCTTTCGACGTAGCGAAAACCTCTAAAGTTACTTTATTTTCTTTTTTAATGTAATTTAGGATTTTTTTCGTTAACGGCGAATCGGGTTTTTCACAAGCCACCATATAATCACCCGATATATTTTCGTCAAAAACAAGAAGCCGATATTTTTCGATGAAATTTTTAGGCATTTTATTTAAATAGGTTCTTGGAATCTGTCGATTCCTTAAATAAACAACCGGCAGACTGCCCTTTTTTATTAATAGAGATTTTTTTCCTTTACTTCCATACTGCTTCAACGACTCTCTAAGATCTTCAGAGAGCGTAATAAACAACTCTATTATAATTTTCTTATTCTTAAAAAGTTTAGATAGCGTCGATGAAAAACCAAGCGGCAAGTCTGCTGGGCAAGTCACTGCGATTTTGAGTATCTTGCCGTTCAAATCGAAGGGTATGATTCCGTATTTTCTTGCTATTTTTTCAGGTATCACAGAAAGAGCCTCGCTGGAAATTTCAATATTTTTTAATTCCACAAATGGTAATTTTAAAATAATACTGTACGCTTTATTGATTGTTTCTCTAGTAACTAAACGATTTTTAATTAAAAAATTTTCCACTTCTCTGTTCGTCTTAAAATGTTTTTTTAATTTTTCAGCATCTTCCAAATCTAAAATTCCCTGTAACACAAAAACATCAACTATCGATTGATCAAATAAAACTTTGGATGGAATACCTAAATTAAGGTTATGTGTATTTTTTGTCAGCATATTAAAGTTTAAAAAATAATGTCATTCCGGACTTGTCTTCGATTCCACTCAGACCCTGAGTACCGTCGAATGGGATCCGGAATCTATACAAATAGTTTCTGGATCCTGAATCAAGTTCAGGATGACAATTATTAATTTTTTCAAAATACTTGCGATTTTATCTAGGAAAATGGGTTCTCTTTGCCCATTTTATTAGTTGGAACAGGTATGGGAATATCGCTATTTTTCTCTAAGTTACTTAGAACGTTCTCCGCATCTTTCTTGACACTGTCTATTTCGATAGGTTTTAAATCATCGGAAACAGGCAAATTCTGTGGATAACTTTTAGACATTGTCCAGAGAGCAAAGAACCCGCCGACCACGAGAACGGCAAAAACAATGCTTGCAACCACACTAATCGTTTTTGTATTCATTTATTTGCCTCCAAGAATAATTATTGTGCAACGCCCGGTAAGCCTGCCGCACTGGCCGCCACAGTTGAAGAACTTAGCGCTAAAACTCTTTTGTATACTTCAACTTGAATAGAACAGGTCAGCCCTCCGTCTTTCCCTTCCGCCAAGGTAAGACTTTTTACATTAGTAAAACGAATATCTTTTTCTAGGGCGACTAAAAATTGGTTAAGCTGGGCAAAATCTCCCGTTATAGAGAAAGAAACACCAATCGCTCCAGAGTTGGAAGTGCTCGCTGTGCCTCCAGTAGTTGCTGCGGTTGTTGTACTTGCTGCAGTCGAACCGCTATCAGATATTTGAATACTAGGTATGATAAGTTTGGATTTTGCTGCCATTGCCTCTAATTCGGTGATTAAATTTGGAGAATCTTTATCCTCTGGAACAGCGATAAACAATTTATTTACTAAATCTCCAAGTTGATCCAAACTTGTTTTTGTCGACTGCAAAGAATCGAGTTTGGCCTTTGCCGCCGTTATCTCTTCGTTTGTCTGAGCAATTTCCCCTTGAGTTTTTTGAAAACTAGGAAGGATAAATTTCCAAGTGTAAAATAATGAGGCAAGAGTTAGCATAACAGCAGCAGCAGTATAGAATCCGGAATTAGATTTTTGCATCGCTGCCTCCTCCGGAAACTAAGTTATTAAATTCAGTTATACTGCTCACGCTTTTTTTAGCAGCTTGTTGTTTGGTTTTGTCGATCTTTGCTGAAATTGAAAAAGTAGTTTCAAGCGCGCCCTGATCCTCTGAAGTTGCGACTGTTAATAATTCAACATTCTGCAAATTATCCCAGCTTTTCATTGCAACCATTAAATCCGCTACCGAACGATACGATTTGGTGGTTCCACTAATACTCAAAGTTCCATCTGAAGTAATTGCCATATTGGTTAGCTTTACGTCGTTGGTAACTTTTTTGTAAAACTCAGTAGTGAAAGTTGAAAAATTGTACTTATCTAGATAAGCGCTCTTTAATTGAGTGACGGAAGCCTTAAAATCAGCCGCTTTTTTCTCCGTATCCCCCTGACTGGCTATTTGCTGGAGTACTGTGTCTTTTTCTGTAATTTTTCCTTGCAGCTCATCGGTTAAATTTCGATTCATCCACCAAAAAAACAGTGTGGCAACTATAGCAAAAACTGCCACAACCCAAGTTAGAAAAACCGGAACATTGAAAGCGGAATGTTCTTTAAATTGAGCGAAACTATTATCTGTTACTTTTGGATTAGCCCCAAAAGATCCATGATTTGGTGCTGTGCGGCCTTGTGCTGTCGTTGCTGCTGGTTGTTGGTTTTGAGTCGCAGCTCCCTGGCCAGTTTCTGGCTCCATATTCCCTCCAATATTCTACTACAAGCAAAAAACTTTACCTTTATTTCATTTTAAAACAAATAGTTTTTTTAAACAATACCACCTCGTCATCTCAGCCTTTATGTGTCTTATGTCTTCAACTTGGCTACTTAGAGCTGGCATGCGGCATATTAAGATATCTAAAGCCGGGAGGCCAGGCGTTATCAAAATCATAATCATAATAGAAACGTATATTGCTTCCTCCAAGTCCTCCAAATGCATTGGCCACAAATGAGCCCGTGAAATCACTATTGCTACCATTGACGTTAATTATATTCTTGCAATAAATCGCAGCTCGTATTTTATTATTGTTGGCAGTTGTAACATTTCCACTGCCCAGAACAATAAATCCTAAGCGATCTTGTGAGGTCAAAGGCTTTATACTAACTCCATCAGCAATATTTAGATCACCATTAATTATAATTGTACCTTTTCCAGAATACATTATATTATTATTTATTGTTAAACCACTACCATTGACATACCAAACTTTGCCTTCTGGATATTTAGCACTATCTCCAGGGGAAGTCCCAATTAAATTATCAGGAGTTCCTGGATTTGTAGTTGTTTTTTGCAAATACCATGATCCGTCAGCACCAATGCTTGTGTTTAATAATGGTGCTTCGTTTTTCAATGTAGCAATCTTCGCGTCATTTTTGTTGAACTCAGCCCCGCCCCATTTTGCTTGGGCATTATCATTGATTGCATACCCGATTTTATACGCAGCATCAGAAGCTGGAGTTGAGGTATTTTGGTGTAAACTCCTTCCCCAAAAAGCAAAATTATCCAATGAGCCATAAGCATCACCAGCTATCATTTTCGACGGATACATTAGAGCCGCCACTTCTGTAATCGGAACACCGCTTACATATGTCCTACCGGTCATCACTTTGATGCCAGAAGAATTGGCGTTCAAAGTAAAGCATCGTACCGGATTAACTACTAAACCGTTATCAGCACATTTTTTTAGTTGATCTTTTTCAAAGCCAAGAAGTTCATTATTATTGGATTCAGCAATTAGCGGACCATCATCAGACCATGTGCCATTAAAAGTTGCGGTGTAATTATTACCGGAGGAATCTGCAGCAGCAGTACCGCTGCCGTCATTTAGCTTCCAATAACCTTTTAAACCATTTGTTGGCACATTACTCGATTCGCTTGCAAGACTTGCAATCTCTCCCGAATTTAACTCACGAATGTAAGTGCGAACAGTACTAATATTGCCTTGAAAATACCCTCTTGGATTCCAAGGATCTTCAAAACCACTCCTTCCAATTTGCGTAGGAAGCGCAGCCTGAGATGTACATCCTGGTGGATCATAATTCTTGATATACACTGCCGATCCTGTACCACTTCCTGATAGTTGCCCATCAATCCATAATTCTCCACTGGTTCCATCGCTGTTTCTCTTTACTATTATATTATGCCAAATATTATCGTTATAGGGGATTTTTGAAGTAGAACCAAAACTTAAGCTCACACCAGGACCACAAGCAGTTTCACTAGGAGAACCATAAGTTCGAAAACCAACAGTATCATTGTCAGAACCATTCGAAGAAACAATATATAAAATATAATTACCAAAATTACTACCCTGAGCAACCAAATACTCATTTCCTGTCCATCCTTTTACAGGATTTGGAGACGTTCTATTTCTTTTCACCCAAACCGAAATAGTAAACGGACCTACACCGGTAATATCCGGAGCAATCCCTGCGTCTATATAAGAACTCGTTCCATCAAAGCTAGCACTCGGCGCCAAGCTTTTTCCAACAGCTTTGCCACTCTGACCGAAATTTAAAACCGCCTCATTGCCAGAATACCCGCCATAGATAGTCTCTCCTGCTCCATAAGAGCCAGCAACAAACGGTGCGTTGCCAATTCCAGCTGAAGCCGGACTAGAGGAAGTATCAGCATAATTACCATTAAAATTCCAATAACCTTTTAGAGATGAACTATTATCGTAGGTACCGGTATAGTTTTGAGCAACTTCAGTGCTGCCTAAAGCTCGATCATAGATCCTTAGTTCATCAACAGAACCATTAAAATAAGTAGTGCCATTGGGTATCCAGCATCCAACATAAATATTATTAGGATTATTTAGTTTGGGATAAAAATCCGAAGGCATATCTTTGTAATTATACGAGACACCATCAAAATAAGTGGTTATTCTCTTAGTAGAGTTATCAAAAACGTATGCGACATGATGAAAGGTATCATTCGAAATGTTAGTAGCTATCCCCACATTCCCAATATCCGCTCCGCCACCATTTGATCTTAGGGAAATTGAATGATTGGTAGCAGACCCAAAAGGCATGATGTAAAAAAGGAAAGCATCTTGACCTCCATCGCCTCCATCACCCTTGGCCAAAACAGAGCTCCAGTTATAAGGATGTGTGGAAGAATAGGTAGCAGGATTAGGATTTGAAAACTTATACCAAAATTCAACGCTAAATGAGCCAGATATTGAGCTTATCTTATTTGGATTACCTAAATTAACATTATTACCTGAACCATTAAAACTCACAACGGAATTAGATGTAGCCAAACTCCAAGATATTCTACTCTGCCCCACCATTACTTCGGGTAGCTGGTCAACAGCTCCGACAGAAGTCGCAAAAAACAGCATTAGGACAATACAAATAACTTTTGAGATATATCTTTCAAACATTTGTTATTGAACTCTGCAATAATAATAAATCGCTCCTGGGTCGTATTGGTTAGTCAAGCTCCAACTAATTGTATTATTAATTTCATCAAAAGCAGCAAAATTACCATAAAGCGATAAGCCTGAATTATGACCCGGACTATCGAACATCGCGCAAGAAGTATTACCGCCATAACCGTTAGGACACGTACCAGCAACGCCTGCTGTCTCATGCAAGCCGTTTGTCGAACATTTATAATTACCGCCAGGCACCTTCAGGTATTCATCAGTTAGGTTCCAGTTCCCCACGGGAGCATTATATACATCAAGGACTACTTTAATAATATCTCCAACTTGCAAAGCGTATGGATTAAAACAAGTTGCACGATTAGCAGCAGTACAGGATGCACCTCTTTGATATGGTTCTAGAGTTTTTTTGATCGAAGCTTCCACAGGAGACACTGTTGAGACTGGTAATATTTGAAAAACTCCGTCTGCTCCATTGACCGATGCTCCGTCATAACTTCTGCCTCCAGATATTATAAAGTTATCCTTAAAATCTCCATCAATATTCTTAGATCGAACAACTATAACTCCTCCTCCTCCTCCTCCTCCAAGCCCGCCGCCGCCGCCAACAGCTCCTCCCTCTCCACCACGGAAATCAGCAATAGCCGTAGAACTGACTTTCAATGTAGTATCTGCTTTTAAAACTATCCCGTAGCCTCCTCCTCCTCCTCCACTTGAAGCATGATCGTCCCCACCTCCGGTATTGCCCGTGATCCCAGCTCTTCCGCCGCCGCCCAAACCAATATTTGAGATATATGAACTAGGATACCCATACTGTGCACTTGAGTTTGTGCCAGAATTTCCTCCCAGGATTGGATTATTTGTGCTATTTAAAAACTCAGTTCTTATTGATGAAATTAGCTGATCCGTCGCACTAGTATTAAAAAATGGTCCATCAAGATAAGGACTAAACCAATCCCATCCTCCAGACCCATCCTCCGCATAAGCAGCAATCAAACCAGAAGTGCCACCCACTCCACCATAACCATTACTATCACCACTACCATTAGCACCATTTTGGCCACTTCCAATTATTCTGGCGTTTGGCCCTAATTCAATCTCTGGAGCATCCAACACAACCCTGTCAGCGATATACACCAGACCATCAATATAAATCTTTTGATTAAATTTAATTCTCATCCCTGTGCCATCACTAATTATCGCTCTGCAATCAGTGACTGCGTTATCATAAGTGATGCTAGGATTATTTGGACAACCTGTCCACTTTCCTGCATAACTATTAATTGAGACTAGATTGCTAATTCCATAAATCCCATCCGCTGGATGACTTGATGGCTTATTTAATCTCTTAGTGTTTGAATCAGTCTCAGAAGCAGAACTCCAAATTGGGGCAGTACTGCTCCACATTCTATATGAATGACGACTCCATACACTTTTGCTTAAATCACCACCACCCGAATGTCCTCCAGTAAAATTTGTAGGACTAGTAATGACCGGGTCTCCACCTGATGGAATATCGCCAGTGCCTATGTATAGCATATCGCTCGTTCCTACATATAAAGTATCTGCATTACTACTGGACATTAAAATAGCTTTCGCTCCCCAAGGGTTTTTGGCAATTAGGATTGAACCCAGTGCGGCTATTAGAATAAGTGCGGCAAAAACGGTCAAAATCCGTATTCGACGCTTTTTTGCTAGAACGTTTGATATTGAAATCTTAGCCATTTACCCTCCAAAATATTTAGCTAGCACTCACAATTGTCATTCTGAACGAAGTGAAGAATCTTTCTCAATTAAGAGATCCTTCGCAAGCTCCGCTCAGGATAACATAAGCGGTTTATTTTATGCTGTTTTAAGTTTCAAATTTTAATGAATGATACCACTCCAAACCTTTTTCTATTGCTATCTGCTTTTTCATATCCTTTTCGATCCGAAGCACATCTTTTTCTGCAGAGACGATCATTTCCCACAAGGCATCACCATCCACTGAGGCAGGATTACGCTTCGCTAGCCGCAACTGCTTTCTAATTTTATTCACATCCTTATGAAGTCGCGTAAGATCATTTCTAAAGAAAAATGCCGCAACACGATTCATTTTATTCCTTTCCGCAGAGAAACCTCAAAACCAAGCTTCTTGAAATATTTTCCGAATAAAGTAACATCTTTTTTTATATTGTCTACATCAATAAAAAGAACTTTCTCATCTTTTAATGTTCGTTGGTTAATTTGTTCAGTTTTTTCTTCTAAATCATCAATCCTTCTGTGAATTTTGAGAAATTCCGAGGTCATTGCGCCATGATTCGAATTAACTGTTCCCTCAAGCGCACGAATTTCTCCTCTTATAATTCCTTTTGTCCGATTTTCACTTTCAACTATTTTTTCGTTTGTTTCAGTAAATTTCTCATTTACCTTTTGAAATCCGTCTGCAACCATCCTAGCCAATTCCTCGATTTTTTTATCTACATTCTTGTTTAGCTTATTTTCAAATGTTTCAAATCTTTTATCTACGTTCTTATTTATCTCCTCACCAAAAACACTGAACTTTTTGTCCATAAGATCAGAAATTGCCTGAATAGTGAGTGTTTGATCTTTTTCTTGTTTTGACATAGTTAAATAAATAAATTAATATTCTTTTTTAGTATATCACACAGCTTTCCATAACAACAAAATCGGCTTAGATATATAGAGGTATTATACAGAAAGTTGCCGTAAAACTGCAAACTTGTGCGGTGGTTCACTACATCGAGTACACTTTTAACTTGTTGATTTAATCTTCTCATAATATTCATTTGGTGTTAAATATCCTAATGCTTGATGCGGTCTAAAGTTATGATATTCTTCTAACCAATCAT
>JAMCZZ010000029.1 GCA_023484645.1 Patescibacteria group bacterium | reverse complement strand
TTTGATGGGATTAGCTCCACCTTTCGGCTTGGCGACCCTTTGTTATTACCCATTGTAACACGTGTGTAGCCCAGGACGTAAGAGCCACGCTGATCTGACGTCATCCCCACCTTCCTCCGATTTAACACCGGCAGTATCGCATGAGAATGCAACATGCAAAAGGGGTTGCGCTCGTTGACCGACTTAACGGGACACTTCACAGCACGAGCTGACGACGACCGTGCAGCACCTGTCATCCGGCTCCCGAAGGCACTCCACTGTTTCCAGCGGATTCCGGAGATGTCAAGCCCTGGTAAGGTTCTTCGCTTGCTGACGAATTAAACCACATGTTCCACCGCTTGTGCGGGTCCCCGTCAATTCCTTTGAGTTTTAGCCTTGCGGCCGTACTACCCAGGCGGCATACTTAACGCGTTAGCTTCGAAACTCAGAGGGTCGATTCTCCAAATTCCTAGTATGCATCGTTTACGGCGTGGACTACCGGGGTATCTAATCCCGTTCGCTCCCCACGCTTTCGCTCCTCAGTGTCAGGTAATGTCCAGAGGACTGTCTTCACCATTGGCGTTCCTTACAATATCTACGCATTTCACTGCTACACTGTAAGTTCCATCCTCCCCTACATACCTCAAGTTATGCAGTTTTGGATACAGTTCTTCGGTTGAGCCGAAGTATTTAATATCCAACTTACAAAACCACCTACGAGCTCTTTACGCCCAATAAATCCGGATAACGTTTGCACCCTACGTATTACCGCGGCTGCTGGCACGTAGTTAGCCGGTGCTTATTCATCTGGTACCTTCATGATTATTCCCAGATAAAAGAAGTTTACGATCCGAAAACCTTCATCCTTCACGCAGTGTTGCTGCATCAGGCTTTCGCCCATTGTGCAAAATTCCCAACTGCTGCCTCCCGTAGGAGTATGGGCCGTGTCTCAGTCCCATCGAGGCTGGTCAACCTCTCAGTCCAGCTACCCGTCATCGCCTTGGTGAGCAATTACCTCACCAACTAGCTGATAGGAACAAGGCCTCTCCCCAAGCGCCTTACGGCTTTGATCTTTCGATATTATGCAGGATTACCCATCCTTTCGGATGGCTATCCTTCACTCAGGGGTAAGTTCCTTGTTATTACTCTCTCGTCTGCCGCTGCTCTTGCGAGCCGCTCGACTTGCATGTGTTAGGCACACTGCCAACGTTAATCCTGAGCCAGGATCAAACTCTCCATGTAATGTATCTTGCGATACAAATATTTATGAGTTTGATTAGCTCTTATACTAATCAAATTTTATTTCTCTCAAAAGAATTGTTCAACTCCCTCATGTGGAAAGAGTTGAAACAAGCGTACTTATCACTATTTAGTTGTCAAAGAACGATTTTGGACGCAATAATGATCTAAGACGAAAAATATTCCCCTATTTCTCTTAAGTCCAATTTTTATTTATTGCAAGAGTATAGTATCTAAAAATTCAAAAGATGTCAAGAAGTCAAAAATACTTTAAAATGTAGTTTTAATGTCCACCATTTCCCACACGATAGTTCATGCCCCATGATGCCTTAGGTATTGCGAACATATCGCAGGTTGCATCTGCAGTATCTGTACATGTATAAGTATTTAGATCATCAGAAGTTGGCACTTCAAGATGCGTGAAAACACCAAATTTACTAACGTTAGTATAGTACATATAATTGAATGTATAGGTGCCTTCTGGTACAGTTTCTCCTATTCTAGGATCTTTCGGCTCACTTTCAAGATACCCCTTATGGATAAGGCCTTGAGCAACTGAACAAATATAATTTTGACTAGGAGCAACTAAATTAAACCAGCCCGACCCGCCAGATAAACTATTCCCACATAAAGTATTCGTTCCTGAAACAGTATCATAAACATAATAGCTTCCAGTGTCATCTCTATTCATCCTAGCTGCACTTGAAATCACTTCCAAATCGGCTTTCCTTCTAAAATCTCTGCTTTTGGCTTGTGCTTTATTATAGCTAACCACCGCTACAGCCGCCAAAACTCCAATAATCGCAACCACGATGAGTAGTTCTATTAAGGTGAAGCCTCTCTTAGATCGTCTATTGAAAAACATATACCCTCCGGTAATATTAATCGAACTATATTATATATTATATACTAAACCCGAGAATGGCGCAAAAAGCCCGAACAAGCAATAATTTTAATCCCCCGTTTTTCCAGCTCGTCCATAATAATATTTAAGCCAACAGAATCGGAAGCGATGTGGCCGGCAATAACTACATTAATGTAATGCTTAGCTGCCTCTTCGCGATGTTTTTCACCAATGTGCATTCCAATTTCTGTGCCGATTCCATAGTGGCTCATTCGTTCAAAAATCTTTTCGCTCCCGCCAGTACCGCCTGTCATGCCAGAAACTACAACTTTTCCTGCCCGCAAGTTTTCACTTCCAGTAAAAATAACCGGTCCAGCATTCAATTTTACCGCTTCAGCATACTCTGGAATTTCTTTTAGAGTTTCAATTATTTCGCCAACAGTTTCCGGTTTTTTCTTTGAAATATATTTGTCGACAAAATTCCAGACAGAGTTGTCAGCCGGAGTATGAATATTTAGGAGTGGAACATCTAAAAGTTTTGCCGCATCCACCGGTTTGTAATGGTTAATCGGCGCAACTGCCCGTGAAATTTCTCTTATTCTATCAGCCAAAACACCTTCTGCAATATTTTCAGGCACTCCGGCTCTTGCCAAAACATCGGTTTGAATATCCATTACCTCATGCAAATTAGTTAAAGCCTTGCCTTCGGGATGATGGGCAAAGACTAAATCAATCTTTGTTCCCCGTCGTTCCAGTTCTTTTACCAGCAAAATTTCTTCAACTCCGATATCGATCCCAACCAAAATAGTTTTGACTTCTCTTTCAGGATCTCCGTAATGAATTCCGGAGTCAGAATAAGGGTTTTTCAACTTATCAATATCAAAATCCCTTTTCTTCTTCTCTGGCAGTTCTTTATACTCTTCTTGTCTTTTCTTTAAAATCTTCTCGATTTTTTTTCTGCCTCTAGGGTCATTATCAATCCCAATTTCAATAGCTAGATCAAAAATTTCTTTAATTTTCATAGTGATTTCTCCTTTAACAAGATATAACTTTATCTATAATTCCATACTTTTTAGCTTCAATGGCTTTCATGTAGAAATCCCTATCCGTATCCTTCTCGATCACTTCCAATGGTTGCCCAGTATTTTTGGATAAAATTTTATTCATTTCTTCTCTGATTCGCAAAATCTCTTCGGCCTGAATTTTGATATCTGAGGCCTGACCTTGAGTTCCGCCCATCGGCTGATGGATCAGAATGCGAGAATTTGGCAAAGAAAAACGCTTGCCTTTCTCGCCGCCCGCCAAAAGAAAAGCTGCCATACTTGCCGCCAAGCCGACACAAATAGTGGAAATTGGTGATTTCACATAGTTCATTGTATCGTAAATCGCCATCCCGGAGTAAACTTCTCCGCCCGGAGAGTTAATATACATTTGAATATCTTTTTTTGAATCTTCCGATTCTAAGAACAATAACTGGGCAATTACAGTACTGGCGACAGCATCATTTATCGATCCGCCCAAAAATATGATTCTATCTTTTAGGAGCCTGGAATATATATCGTAAGCACGTTCGCCTTGAAAAGTTTTTTCTATTACAGTTGGTATTAAATAAGACATTTTTTATCCTTTTCTAATTACAGGACATTATAGCATTCACTTTGTAATCAAGCAATATTGTTATAAATGAAATAACCAAGATACAAGTTACAAGATACAAATAAACTTCAATATTCAATAATCAATATTTAAATATTTGATAAATTGAAATTTGTGATTTGCATATTATTTGGTTATTGTTTCTTGTATCTTGTTTTCTTGCCGCTTAAGCGGACCTTTCCTCAAAAATCAAAGAGAAAGAATAAATGAAGAATATGACCGCCAAAAGAAGCATAGTCACAAATGGCGAAGTAAGGTCGGCAACAGCCGCAACAACAAGCGCAGGAAGCGAAGTGGCCAGGCGCAATTGCATTGAAGAAATACCAAACACCCTGCCTCTCTGACCTTCATCCGAATTAAGATGAAGCAGAGTCTGTCCTGCTATTTGTATCGCTCCAATGCCAAAACCTATAATTATTACTGCGAGTATTAAAGCCGGTCTGGAAAAAACAACCGCTTCATAAAATCCATAAAAAGAAAATAAAATCAGGCCGACTCCAGAAATCATAAAGCCGCCATCAAGGACTTTTGATTGATTTAATTTAGCTTTTTTTGAGAGGAGAATTGCAGCCGCTAACATGCCAAGTCCCGAAGGAGCAATGACAGCCGGACCGATAAATTTTGGATCAATATTAAGTACGCTTTCACCAAAAGCCGGCAATAAAGTAATGAGCGCCCCGAGCATCGTCCAGCCGATTGTCAATTTTATCATTGGATTCAATACTTCGCTCTTTTTTCTTAAATATTGAAGGCCGTCTTTAACCTCCTTCCATATTTCGGCAATGTCAGAAGCGAGTGTTTGAATCGATAGCTTTTTTACCTGCTTTTTATCGAAATCAGTTAGCATTCTGGTTGCCTGTGTCGCCAGCAAAAAAAGTCCGGCGCAGACAGCAAAAAGCCACTTTGAACCTATAAAATTCATAATCGGGCCGGCAGCGGCATAACCGACTAATAAAGTTGCGTACGTTGTTGTCATCACCATCGAGTTGGCATGAACAAGTTTTTCTTTCGGCACAATAAGTGGTATTGAAGAAGATTCTGCCGGAGTGAAAAATTGAGATAGCGCTGATATCAAAAATATTATCTCCAAAAGGGCTAAAATGTTGCTGTGAGCAACAATTAATAGAACAGCGGCAACAAACCGGAAAACATTTGTGTAAATAAGAATTTTTCGATAGCAAATCCTATCAGCAATCGCTCCGGAGAACGGTCCGAAAATTGCAACCGGAATAGCCGACGCTATCAACACTAGGGAAATTGAGGTATTTGATTTTGTTTTCTCAAAAATATCCAGCAACAAAGCAAAAGTAACCATGTTTAAGGCTATCTGGGAAAAAACTTGAGAAAGCCAGATTTTTTTAAAGTCTGGATACCGAAGGACGTTGAGGAATGTGTTTTGCATTTCGTATTGTCATCCTGAATTTATAACAAGATATAATAGTTTTATTCAAAGCGTTAAAAGATTGTTCTTGTCTTATTTCAGGATCCTAAATCATTAATTACTCTAATTATTCTAATTGCACTAATTAACCTAAACAATATCTAAGCACCAATAATTAATTTCGGATTTATTATTCGGGATTTGATTAGGAATTAGAAATTAGGTTAATTAGAAATTTACTATTTAGTCAATTCATTGACTAAATAGTTTATGGCTTTTTCACCGCTCTTTGGATCTTTTGAATCCCATTTATTTTCTTCAATAATTTTACCTAAAAGAAGGCCTGTTTTAACATTCTTTTCAGCTTGTGGTCTCATATCTTTCAACAATTCTTCTTTTGTTTTTTTAATATTCTCTAAATATCTCTCAATATTTATTCCCTGCGAAGATATTTGTTGGCTAAATTCGCCAAATATCCTTTCAGCTTCCCGATCAACTAGAGTTTCTGGGATTTCCACTTTAAGCTTGGTCAAAACTTTTTCAATTACCTCTGCTTCGATATTTCTTTTATAATCTTCTTCTAATTCTAGATTCAAATTCTTTTCAACCGCCTTTTTTAGTTCTTCCATATTTTTATGGCCAAATTTACTAGCGAAATCATCTTGAAATTCTGGTAGTTTCACTTCTTTTAAATCAACTAGCTCAATTTTAAATTCCGCTTCTTTGCCAGCATAATCCTTCGAATTATAATCTTTTGGAAATGTGATTTTAAATTCTTTTTTCTCGCCCTTTTTCATACCAACTATTTCTTCTTCAAACCCAGGAATTAAATTTCCCTCCCCTAAAATCAGTGGATGATTTTTTGAGCACATCTGGTCAACTCTGACCTTCTTTAAAAAACCTTCAAAATTAATTTCCACTCTATCGCCTTTCTTAGCTGGTCGATCAATCTCACTAAAAGTTGCTGATTGTTTTTGAAAATGCTTGAGAACTTTTTCAATATCTTCTTTTTTTGCCTTGTCTACACCCCTGGCTTTGACTTTTAACTGTTTATAGTCACCAAGTAGAACAGGTGGTAAAATTTCGATTTCTGCTTCAAATTCGAATTCGTCTTTTACATTATCCTCTGAATCGCCATAACTTGGATATTTATTCACCACAATTTTCGGTTGCGTAATAGGGTTTAGATTCTTTTCAACTATTGCTTTGTAATAATTTTCAGATATGGCCATATCTAGCGCTTCTGAAAGAATTCTGGCTGTGCCGGCTGCTGATTCAACTAATTTTCTTGGCGCTTTGCCCGGCCTAAAACCATCTAGCTTTATGGTTGGAGCAATTTTTTCATAAGATTTATTAAAATAACCGACCATTTCACTAGACGAAACGGTAATTGTCAGTTTAAACTTCCCCTTCTTTAGATCCTCTGATTTAACTTCCATGATTTTCTTTCTATTAGCGAGTAA
This sequence comes from Patescibacteria group bacterium, assembly GCA_023484645.1. The sequence continues at coordinate 31,732 of JAMCZZ010000029.1, read as the reverse complement.
ATTATTGTTCGACCCCAATATTTCGGGGGAGAACTAAAATGATAACCTAAAACTTCTCATTCTTTGGCTACAGAATTCGAAGAATAGCTATCTATCCTCCAGCTTAGCAAAAAATTCTGCTTTTTCAAAGAGAGAGGGCCGGTCGACATACGACCGGCCCAATAAAAGTGCTGCAATGCACGTCGGCAATCAGGCTGCTTCTTTCACTCCCTCTCGAGAGACGAGCTTAAACAGCCCTGGCTGTTTGCCTGATCCTGTACAGATCTCAACGCCATCACCTTCCTTGAGATCGTCAAGTGTCGCATCTCGCCCATCAGTAGTAGTGATGCTAGCACTACCTAAGTTTGTGCTAATATCACGACGAGGCCTTTGCCCTAGGCATTCTGGATCGTAAACTTCCACCGTCCGCCCAGAGCCATTCGACAAAAATATACTTGCCATTTTCTTCCTCCATCACCCAGAAAATCGTCCTGACTAATTAAATATATACCACTTTTTATCCAATATTTAAAGTGTTTAGTCAATTTAAAAATATCAGCCCTGCTAAGACTGATATTTTGTATGCTAACTAAAATTCTAATGTTATTTCTTTCCCGCCCTATGGCCTTTCCAACCCTTGATTGCTTTTTCATATGCTTCGTGTGTTCCGGTATCGTACCACTGGCCAAAGAACGGATAGCCATACATTTTCCCAGCCTCAACTATCTTTGGGTAAACTTCCTTCTCAATTGAGATCACTTTTTTATCAGGAAAATATTTAAACACTTTTGGTTCAAGAATAATCATCCCAGCATTAATCAGATTGCTTGGCGCTTCTTCTTTTGTCGGCTTCTCCACAAACCCGCTTATCTTAGATCCTTTGAGCGATGCAACGCCAAATGCTGTTACGTCATCCACAGAAGCAAGCGCCATTGTCGCCAACCCGCCGGAGTTTTTATGAAATGCAATAAAATCCTCAAGATCAATGTCGGCCAATACATCGCACCAAATCAATAAAAATGTATCGTCCAAATATTTTTCTGCCAACTTTAAAGGACCGGCCGTCCCAAGCGGTTCCTTCTCTTCAATATATTTTATATCTAACCCAAGTCTCTCTCCATTTCCAAAATAGTCCTTTATCTGCTTTCCCTTATAACCAATCGAAAGATAAATTTCTGTTATCCCATGTGATTTCAAAAGATCAAGACTGTGCTGCAAAAGAGGCTTGCCTTTTAGGGGAATTAACGGTTTTGGCACTTCATAAGTAAAGGGCCTAAGACGCGTCCCTTTACCGCCGGCCAAGATGACTGCCTTTTTTACTTTATTGAGCCCAAGTCCTTGCTCAATTAAATATTCTGTGGCATGAGATCGATTTCTGATTTTGGCTCCATCAATAATCGAATCAATTTTTTTAATAAGATCTTTTTTCACCGTTACAGTTAGCTTTTCTCTCAGCATAAGACTCCTTCGGAGTAAATTTAAAATTTACTAATTTAAAATGAATTTTTAATCCTTAGTGAATAATTTTTAAACATTTCAAATTTAACTTTTAGCATTTATTTTAAATTGAAAATTTTAAATTATTCTGATATACAACATTATACGATATTTATTACTAACTAAGCAATAACAAAAATATCCACATTCTAATGAATAATCTTTAGTTCAAGAGTTGAGCTAACTATTTATCTCAACCTTCAGTCGAGGGTTGTCTTTCACAGTTTTTTCAATTTCTGTTTTGGTTAAGAGTCCTTTTTGCCCGCCAACGTATTTGATAACTGAAGCGGAGTTGGCAATTCCCCACTTCAGTGCTTCGCAAATGCATTCCGAATCATTGCCTGTCCAATTACAAAGTAACAATTTAGCCAGCATGCCGGTTGCAAAGCTATCGCCCGCTCCGGTTGCATCCACCACATCAATAGTTTTAATAGAATTTATCTTAAAAGTTGTTTCTCCATCGTAAGCTTTTGCGCCTTCTCTGCCATTTGTTATAACAACAAGCTTTGGACCAAAAGAATAAAGCTTTTTGAGCATTTCTTCTTCCCTTGGCCTAACCGGATAGTCGATAAATTTTATTGCTTCCTCTCTATTTAGAAATAAAACTGAAGTATTTTTAAGCAAATTTCTAAATCTACTGGCTCCTTTTTTTATCTGCAAAGTACCAGGATTCCAAGCTAAAAATGAGTTTTCTTCCGACACTTTAGCAATCAAATCTTTTTCTATCCCTTCTGTGCCGTCGCCAAAAGGAGCAAGAAAAAACCATTTGGAATGAAGATTCTTTTTAATTCTTAATTGGCTGTAATCCTTCAAACCGTGGTACGTAAAAATGGTTCTACCTTCAGGTAAAGAAAATATTGTGGAGAAGTTTGTTTTCATTTTTTTATCGATCTTGATATTAGATAGATCGACTGATTCAGAAGAAAGACGAGATTTAATTTTTTCGGCAGGAGAATCTTCTCCGGTTATTGAAATCAAAGAGGCACTGAGCCCAAGTCGAGAAAAGCCAACCGAAGCATTGCAAGCGGATCCGCCGATTTCATATTCAACTTCAGAAAGAGGAATTTTCTCACCTAATTCAAAGCTAACCCCATAACCTCCAGTAAAAGTTTTATCTCTTTTCACATGAAGATCTGAGGGAAAAACAAAAACATCTTCAAACGCATCTCCGATTGTAACTACATCGTACTTCATAGTATATTTTATTAGTCCTTGTTGTAAAATAATTTAATCTTTCCCATTACCACGTTCTTAATATTATCCATGCTAACTTTCAATATTTCTCTATAATCTTTAGTCCCTTCAGGAATATTAGACAAGCCCTCAATAAATGCTCTTCTGATTGCCGTATCTATATTGATTTTAGTAATGCCAAGCTTGATTACAGAGTTAATATCATCATCCGATAATCCTGAAGCGCCATGCATTACAAGTGGAATCTTCACCACTTTTGATATTTCTTCAAGCAACTTTAAATCGATTTTTTCATGCTCCGGTGCGCCGTGCTCATTTCCAACTGATACGGCAACAGAATCAATATCGGTTAGTTCAATAAATCTTTTTACTTCTTCTGGAGAACTTAGATTCCCTCCTCCTACATTTTCACCACCTTCATCAACTCCAATAACACCTATCTCCGCCTCAACCGATACGTTTTTTGGCCTGGCATAATCAACCACCTTTCGAGTTAAGGCCACGTTTTCGGCGAAAGGAAGTTTCGAACCGTCTATCATCACTGAACGATAACCAATATCAATGCATTCTTTAATAATCTCTAAATCTTTAGCATGATCAAGGTGAAGCGCAGCCGATATTCCAGTTTCTTCTATTTCAGTTTTAACAATTTCGAATATTTGCCTTAAACCTGAATATTTAATAGCTCCCGGAGTAGTCTGGATAATTATGGAGCCGCTTGTTTCTTTTGCCGCGGCGCAAATTGCTTTTGTCGCCTCAAGATTGTTTGTGTTAAAAGCGCCGATTGCATAACTGTCATTTCGAGCTTTCTTCAATTCTTCTGAAACATTTATAAACATATGGAAAATCCTTTCCAAGGATTTTAAATTTCTAAATCCTAATTTCTAATTTCTAAATAAATCCCAAACTTCAATTTAAAAACATTTGAGTTTTAGATTTTGATATTTTATTTGACATTTGTAATTTGATATTTGGATTTTTAAATAAAAATCTAAAGATTTTTATTTAATGCTTCTATTCCCGGCAGTTTGTCGCCAGCCAAGAATTCCAGTGCGGCTCCTCCGCCCGTTGAAACAAAAGAAAAGCTTTTCTGCATATTATTCTGATCAAGGAATCCGACTGTATCTCCTCCGGCAGCTACTTTTACGCCGAAGGTATTTTTTTCGATTGCTTCTGCAATTGCTTTTGTTCCCTCTTGAAACCTTTCGTCTTCAGTGTAGCCCAAATTACCATTCCAGAAAATTGAACCTGCATTTATTATCTCGCTTCGGAACCTAGCTATTGTGCTGTGGCCGATATCCATTATTTTAGAGCCATTTCCTTCTCCGTCTTTAACCGTATCGACAGGCAAAACAATTTTATCCTTAAGTTCAAGAAGCATTTTTTTACAATCTTCCACCATGTCTTTTTCAACTAAAGAATTACCGACATCTTCACCATTTGCCATAAGAAAAGTATTAGCGACCGCCCCACCAATCAATAATTTATTCGCTTTTTTAGCCAGAGTATCAATCAATTTTGCCTTATCTTTAACTTTTGCTCCCCCTATTATCATCACAAATGGAGGCTGCGGATTTTTTAAGAGAAGACCCAAAGAAGTGATTTCAGACTCTAAAAGAAGCCCTGAATAGCTTGGTAAGTAATTTGTAATAGCATCAACCGAGGCATTAGACCGATGCGAAACGCCAAAAGCATCATTCACATATAGTTCAGCATAGCTTGCAAGTTTTTTAGCAAACATATGATTATTCGCTTCTTCCTCAGCATGAAATCTAAGGTTCCCGAGAACAATAATGTCCTTGGGCTCCATATTTTCGATCTTTTCTAAAAGAACTTTGTCGTTAATTACGTGATCAGTTACTGTGACTTCTTGAACAAGAAGCTTTGCCAGTTCACGCGCCATGGGCACAGTTGAAAATTCAGTATTTACTTTCCCTTCCGGCCTTCCAACATGAGTGCCAATAATTATTTTGGCATCGTTGTCTAATAAATATTGAATGGTGGGAATGGAAGCCTTTATTCTGTTATCGTCGAGAACTTCCCCATTTTTCATGGGTACATTAAAATCAACTCTTAGAAAAACCCTCTTGTTTCTAACTTCAACATCTCGGATACTTTTCATCACCCTCCTAGAAGATTATCAACTTGTTTGTATTTAAATCTTATCATGATGCGATTCTTTTATTCAACAGATTTGCCCGAAGCCTGATAAAACTATAAAATAAGGTATGGAGGGAATTTGGAATCACTGATAAGTACCCATCAGTTGAATCAACTAATTGATTATATTATAAAAAAATATACAACTTTCGGCGCACAGCAAAAAAACGGAAAGCTGGTTTTTGATGTTCTTAAAAATTCTTCGGATCTCAAACTCGGACATAAAAAGCCGATTATCCCATTTCGAAAAATTTTATTCCCTAAGCTTTTAGAACCTCAGCAAGGACAAGATTCTAGCCTTAAGATAGCTCTGATTGGGCTCAACAACTGCGATGTTTGGTCTCTGCACTACCTCCTTGAAGAATTCGGCGAGACTTTCACTTTGCCCAAAAGGGAAGATATTCTTATTATCGGAAGCGAATGTTTCCCAAATGAAAATTGTTTTTGCGACCTTATGGGAACAAACAAAATCGCTCCTTTCGACCTTCATCTTCAAGAACATGGTGATGGCTACGCCATTTTTGCAGGCAGCCCAGTTGGGAAGAAAATTTTAGAAAAAAATGGCATCAAACAGACATCTAAAAAATTAGAAATCAATAAAATAAAGCCTGATGGTGCGCTAATCCAACAAAAAAAACTTTCAGAAACAATTGATGACAAAGAAAAATTTAGAGATTTCTGGGAAAAGATTTCGCAAAATTGCTTCGGCTGCGGCGCCTGTTCTATGGTTTGTCCATTATGTTTTTGCACGAGGCAGGATTTTAAAAATGAATTAACAGGCGAGAGCAAACAATGCTTGAATTGGGATTCCTGCTTTGCAAAGCGTTTCTCGGAAATCCAAAACCATTACGACTTTAGGCCAAAAAATACTGACCGCCTTTACAATTGGTATCACCACAAATTTGTCAGATCATATTCTGAAAGCAAACGTTTTCTCTGCACCGGATGCGGAAGATGCATTGAGGCCTGCCCGGCGAATTTGAATATGAAAAATATCATTCAGTCTATAATTAAACAAGATAAGAAAGATAATTGAGCATATCCATTAATCGATTTGTCATTCTGAGATCGATCCGCCAGCTGGCGGAAGACCGAAGAATCTAGCCTTAATAATCAGAGCGTACACTCGTTTTACTCGCTAGATCCTTCGTTTCACTCAGGATGACAAAAAACAGCTATTAAACCATGAAAAACAATAAAGGCTTTGCCTACAAGGAATATGAAATAATTTCCAAAGAAGAGCTTGCTCCTGATAGTTTTTTATTTTCCCTTAAGGGGGAATTTAAATCAGAACCAGGGCAATTTATTCAAGCAGCGTTGGATCATTATGGAGAAGCCACTTTTGCAATTTGTTCCGATCCAGAGCAAAAAAAATCTTTTGACATTTGCATCAGAGCCGCCGGCGGCACCACAAATAGAATGATCGAACTTAGTCCTAGAGACCTTTTAAAAATACGTGGCCCCTACGGAAATGGATGGCCAATTTCAAAACTGCTAGGCAAAAATGTTATTTTGATCGCCGGCGGAATGGGGTTGGTTCCCCTAAAACCACTAATCTTCAACTTAATTCGTTACAAATCGGAATTTAAAAAAATTTACGTGGTTGCCGGATTCAAAACCGACCACCATGTCTTATTTAAAGATGAATTGGAACAGCTAAGAAAAAAGATCAATATTAAAGTAATGGCTGAACATTCAAGCGGTGGTTTTTGGGGAGGACAAGGATTAATTACTGAAGCGCTCGAAACAATAGTATTGGACGGTAAAAAAACGATTGTATTAATGTGTGGACCGGAAATTATGATTCCTCATTGCAATGATGTTTTATTTAAAAAAGGTATTCCGGAAGAAAATATCTATATTTCTTTTGAACGAAGAATGGAATGCGGGATTGGCATCTGCCAGCATTGTAACATTGGAAAATTCAAGGTTTGCGATAATGGTCCGGTGTTTCGGTTTGATGAAATTAAAAATGAGATTGGAAAATAATGGCTAGTTTCCCTAAAAAATCTTTGGCGATTTTTTCACTAACCAGCTGTGAAGGCTGTCAATTTGAGCTTATAAGTTTTTATGATCATTTCAATCAATTACTAAATTTCTATGATTTAAAAAATTTTCGGTTGGGTCAAGAAGATAAGTTCCCGGGTCCGTTTGATGTTGCCCTCATCGAAGGAAGCCCCGAATCAGACACAGAGTTTGATCTTTTAAGAAAAATTCGTAAAGAGACTAAAGTTGTTATTGCTATGGGAGCTTGCGCTCATATGGGAGGAATCCAGTCAGAAAGAAATGGTATGCCTTATGAAATATTTCATAAAAAAAGTAAAGTAAAATCAATACCGACTGTTATTAGAACAGACTATATTGTCCCCGGCTGCCCAGTTAGCCATTCTGAATTAATTAAATGCTTAATGGACGTCTATTGGAATAAAAAGTTTGTTCTGCCCGATTTGGCCGTTTGCTCGGAATGCCGGTTAAACGAAAATAAATGTCTAATTAAAAATGATAAGCCATGCCTTGGACCAGTTACTCGGGCAGGCTGTAACAGTATTTGCATCAACAAAGGCGAAGCCTGTCTTGGCTGCAGGGGACCAGTAGATCAAGCTAATTTCAAGAAAATCCGGCAAATTCTTGGTACAATGCTAGAGAAGGAAGAGATTGAAAACTGGCTGACGATATACGGGGATTATGAAAAAGAACACAAGAAAATAAATAGCTAACCAATAAGTGTATAAATATGGAAGCAGTACCAAAAATTGAAGGACATGCGGCGTTTTATGCCCATTTGCGAGCTGGAAGAGTAGATAAAGCTCAAATGATCGGATTAGAAAACGATCGTTTTGTTGAGAAAATTTTATTGGGTAGAAAATATTATGAAGCGCCGATCATAACTTCTAGAATTTGCGGAATTTGCCCGACAATTCACAATGTGACCGCAACAAAGGGCATAGAAGCAGCCTCCGGAATAAGACCAACGGAGCAGACCGAGAAACTAAGAAAACTTATGCTCTGCGGGCAGATGATTCAAAGCCATTCTCTTCACCTTTATCTTCTAGTTCTGCCTGATTTTTACGGCCTTTCCTCCTCTTTTGAATTGCAAAAAAATCATCCGCAAGTCTTCAAGAAAGCGATTTTATTAAAACAATATGCAGATTTGATATTAGATACAATTGGAGGCAGGGCAGTCCATCCGATCGCCAATGTGCCGGGAGGATTTAAAAGTTTTCCAACAAAGGATGAGCTGAAAACACTTTATGAAAAATCGAAAGAGATTATTGAGATCGCCAGAGAAACTGTTCTCTTATTTAAAAGTTTTACTTATCCCAAAATCAGTCAAAAAGTAATTTATAGCGCGCTTCAAAACTACAAGAACTATTCTTTCTATGATGGGGATGTCGTAAACTCAAAAGGCCAAGAATTTCCGGCAAAAAACTATCGTCATTATTTGAACGAGGAATTAAGGCCTTACACTAGAGCAAAATTCGTTACCATTAAGGGCCATGAAGTAATGGTAGGCGCAATGGCCAGAATGAATTTAGGCAGTCACCAGATGGGTAAAGAAGTAGAGAAATTAATAAGCGAATTGGAAATTCGAGAAGATTTTGATAATCCGTTTGATAATATCATTGCCCAAGCAATTGAAAATTATTACTTTGTTGTAGAATCTAATAAACTAGTAAAATATTTCATTAATAACGGCATAGACAAAAAAGAGCCGGTAAAACTTCCTAAAGAATTTAGTAAAGGAGTCGGCGCTTGCGAAGCTCCAAGAGGAACGCTTTTTCATTATTATGAATTAAATAAAGAAGGTTATATAACGAATTGTGACATCATCACACCGACAGTGCAAAACCTGCCTTCAATGGAGCTGGGTATGAAAAATTTAGGCCCTATAATTAAAGATCTGGATAAAAAAGAAAGAGACAAAACGATCGAAATGCTAATCAGAGCTTTTGACCCTTGCATCACTTGTGCAACTCACTAAAAAATACAATGAAAATGTCAAAAAATACAACTGAAGAAATCACCCAGAAAGTCAGTTTCGCCATTGAGGCAAAAGGCTTAACAAAGCATTATCAGAACGGCAAAGTTAAGGCTTTGAAAAATCTTAACCTCGAGGTTAAAGAAAGTGAAATTTTTGGTTTTATCGGCCCAAACGGAGCAGGTAAGACTACAACAATCAAGCTCCTTCTTGACTTGATCAGACCGACAAGCGGAGCAGCTAAAATATTTGGATTAGACACAGTCAAAAGTTCTGTTAAAATCCGCCGAGACATTGGTTTTCTTCCAGGAGAAATTTTCTTGCCGGAAAATATTACAGGGATAAAATGCATCCAGTATTTCGCGGGCTTCAAAGACAGAGTTGATGTAAAATACTTAAAATTAATCACCAAAAAACTAGATCTAGACATAAATAAAAAGGTCGGAGATTACTCAAAAGGGAACAAACAGAAACTGGCAATTATTTTGGCAATGATGCACAAACCAAAACTTTTAATTCTTGACGAGCCAACTTCAGGGCTTGATCCGTTAAACCAGCAAACTTTTTACGACATGATCGCTGAAGCTAAAGAATGGGGGACAACCACCTTCTTTTCAACGCACATATTAGAAGAGGCAGAAAAAATTTGTGATCGAGTTGGTATAATTAAAAATGGAAAATTACTAAATATTGAGAATATTGATGATTTTAAAAGTAAAAATATACGTAATGTTTTTATCGAAACCGAAGAACATATTCCCCTGCTGCAGCTTCGAGGTTCCAGCATCAAAAAGGTTGAACGAATAAAAGATGGCTATCACCTCATTACTGTTGGCAAGAATGGAGATATTATTAAAAAAATCGCTAAATTTGGAATTAAAGATATTAAAATCTCCGAACCATCACTCGAAGAAATATTTATGCATTACTACAAAAGCTAATTAGCTAACTAGCTTATAAGCTTAAAACAATGTTTAACATCATTATCCAAAAATTTAAAGAGCAATTCAAAAGCATAATTTATTATTTCGTTGGACTTTTTGCATATGCATGGATGATAGTGGGGCTTTATCCGTCTATTAAGAAAATAGACTTAGAAAAATTATATGCCACCTACCCAAAAGAGATGCTGAAATTTTTTGGTGCAAACGACATGCTAAGCCTTTCCAAATTTGAGGGCTTTATCTCTATGGAATTTTTGTCACTCTTTTTTATCTTAATAATCTCTTTTTACGTTGCAGCTTCAGCTGGTTCGACCATAGCCGGATCAATTGAGAGAAAAACCATCGAGTTTCAGCTATCTCAACCAATATCACGAATAAAGCTAGTTTTATCAGAAGCTTTTGTCAGTCTTTTTTATACTTTGGCCCTAATCGCCTGCTCTAGCCTATCAATGTATGGGCTTACAAAAATTTACGATGTCGATGTTAGTGTTAAAGGTTTTTTGGCCTTTTTTGTTGTAGCAACAGCATTCTTGTGGGCAATATATGGTATATCGATATTTATTTCTTCTCTGTTAAAAACAAAGATTACGGTTGCAGCAGCAACGCTTTCAATAGTAATGGGATTTTATGTTTTCACAGCTATGACGAATATGGTTGATAAGCTGAAAAACTATGACAAGCTTTCTCTTTTCTATACTTACAATCCACAAAAACTCCTTGAGACAGGCACTGTTGACTGGACACACGTAGAAATACTGCTCGGAATATTAATTTTGGGCCTTGTTAGCTCTCTAATTGTTTTCAATAATAAGGATCTCTAAAGCTTTAAATCTTTTCTAAAATCAAGCTCTTTTTTGGAAAATTTGGTTGGGTTTTTTAATTTGCTCCAGTATTTGGTTTGTTGAATGACACCCCAAAAATTCAAATGATGGGAATGTCTAACAACAAAATCTGTATCACAAATTATTTTATAACCTTGATCAATCGCCCATTGTGCCCAATGAGTATCTTCGCCTCCAAGTTCGTACTTTTCTTCAAAATGATGCTTGTCCCATAATTCTTTTCTTAGCGCCAAATTGGTCGCTGCAAATACTCCTCTTCCAGCTCTTTTTACCGTGTAGGGACTAAATAATTTATTGACAAAAAATCTGGGATAATATAAGAAAAATTCCGAAAAACTAAATGGCTTCTGGGGAATTACATTTGCGTAAACACCTGCCACTTTTGGGTTAGAGAAATGCTTAGCCGCTGAACTAAGCCAATTTGTTCCTATGGGTGTTGCGTGGCCAACAAGTAAAATTACAATCGGATATTCCGCTTCTTTGACCCCCATATTCATTGACTTTGGGTATGTAAATTCATCCTTCCTGATCGTTAAAACTTTTGCTCCGTGTTTTTCCGCTAGCTCCTTTGTCCCATCGCTCGATTCGTTGTCTACGACAATAATTTCCTTTTCGCCAGTGAAGTTTTGCTGTGATAGTGCTTTAAAGACATTGGCTAATTCTTCTTTTTCGTTCAGAGTACGAATTATAATTGAAACGCCTCTAGTGTTCATGTTCCGTCATCTCTTCATGAGTTTTAATGAATTCTAAATTTTCTTTGGCTTCTTTTTGAGAAATTTTAGATAATGCTCTTCCATCGTGCATTAAAATCCAGTCACCAACTTTAACTTCGGGTGCTAAAGATATATCTGCTTTATATTCTTCATTATTAAAATCAAAATAAGCAAAATTTTCTTCAATTTTTTTAACTTTTCCAGGAACAGCCAAACACACAATAAACCTCCAGTATATTTATTTGCCGATTAGCTCAGCTAGTTCAACTAATCGATTACTATATCCCCACTCGTTGTCATACCAAGCGATTACTTTGGCTAAGTCTCCTTTTACCACCTGAGTTAATGGTAAATCAACAATAGCTGAAGCAGGATTCATTATAAGGTCAGATGAAACCAAAGGTTCTTCGCTCGTAACTATGATGTTTTCATACTCTCCCTCACTTGCTTCAGCAAACTTTTTATTGATTTCTTCGATTGAGGTATTCTTCTTCAAAACAACAGTCATGTCGGCTAAAGAAACAACTGGAGTCGGTACCCGAATTGCCAATCCATCGAATCTGCCTTCTAAAGTAGGAATGGTTTTGAAAGCAGCTTTGGCTGCGCCTGTCGTAGTAGGAACTATATTTATTGCCGCTGCTCTGGCTCTTCGCAAATCTTTATGCGGACCGTCGACTAAGTTCTGGTCAGCAGTATAGGAATGAACCGTTGTCATTAAGGACTTTTCAATACCAAAACTATCTTCCAATATTTTCATAACTGGTGTTATACAGTTTGTTGTGCAAGATGCATTTGAAACGACTTTTTCTCCAGCATACTTATTTGCATTAACACCCATAACAAAGGTTGGAGTTTCATCTTTGGCTGGAGCCGATAAAACAACCTTTTTTGCTCCTGCATCTAAATGAGCTTTTGCAGTTTCTTTAGTTAAAAATATGCCAGTTGACTCAATAACCACATCGACTCCCAATTCTTGCCAGGGTAATTTTGAAGGGTCTTTTTCTGAATAAAATAAAACTTTATGATTATTTATGATTATTTCATTGTCGTCATAACCAACTTCTTTATTATAAATACCATAGCAGCTATCGTATTTTAATAAATGAGCTAAAGTTGGCAGATCTCCCAGATCATTTACCGCCACCAACTCAAGATTAGGTTTATCTAGAATAACTTTCGCCGCCGCCCGACCAATTCTACCAAAACCATTAATTGCTATTTTCATTGTCCTCCATTTATACAGATGTACAGATTAAAGCGAGATTTACAGATCATACAGATTTTTAATCCGTAAATCTGTATATTTGTTAGATCTGTAATCTGTATTTCATTATTTAAAACTTTTATTTTCTGCCCAAGTCGAACAGATTTTTACAAACTCTGACGCCCTTAAACTTGCCGCACCTACTAATGCACCATCTATTCCAGGTTGTGAAGCATAATCTTTAGCATTCTTAGAGTTCACACTGCCCCCATAAAGAATTGGAGAATCTCGTAAAACCACTTCTCTCAAGGCCATTATAACTTTTACTACGTGATTAACTTCAGCGTTTCGATCTCGATTTTCCGCCGTACTAATTGCCCAAACCGGTTCATATGCAACAACAATGTCTTTATAATATTTTTTTGGTACATGAGCCAGCGCTTCTTTTAACTGGTTAACTACAGATGTTGGGTAACTAGTAGATTTTTTCTTTTCCCCGACACAGATAATCGGACAAAGACCTGCTCTCAACGCCGCAATCACTTTTTCATTGACCTCTAAATTTGTTTCTCCAAAATGCTCTCTTCTCTCTGAATGGCCGATTATTACATACTTCGCCAAATCACGAATCATCATAGGAGAAATCTCACCAGTGTAAGGCCCCTCTTTTTCATAAAACATATTTTGGGCACCGAGTTTTATCGTTCCCGATTTACCAACTATCGACAAAATCTCCGAAAGCCAAATTACAGGAGGACATAGCACTATTTCAATCCCATTAATACTGGAGGCATAGTTCCTTATCGTTGTAGCCAAAATATGAGCATCTGATGCCTCAGTGTACATTTTCCAGTTGCCAACAATCATCGGCCTTCGCATATTCCCTCCAGATTAGTTACTAATGATCCGTTGATTCGTTAATTAGCATACAACGAGTCAACAAGTCACAAATAACGAGTTAACTATTTTCGTGCTTCTTTATATAAATTGATTATTGACTCTGCTAATTTTGCTGAATCATGATAGAGCGGATTTTTTTCATTTATTATATCGTCTTTTACGATCTTAATTCCATCAATTTCTTCTTTATTAGTTGTAATATTATTTACTTCTCCAAGTTTAGACTGTTCCTTTGAACTCTTAATCACCTTGTCATTGACTAAACAATAATCAAATAATTTTTCTAAAGTATGATTATTTATGACTTTGATGTGATCATCTATGGAATAATCTCGAGTTTGGGTCCTTTCAGTGGAACAATTCGCGACATAAACCTTAACTGCTTTTTTATTATTTAAAATTGCTTTCTTTATTCCAGGAATTAATAAATTAGGGAGAAGGCTGCCATAAAGACTACCTGGACCGATAATTATTAAATCGGCATCCCCCAAAGCTTTAATAGCCCCACTATAAGCCCTCGGGTTCTCCTTATTAAGTGATATTTTATTAATTTTTTTTAAAACTTCGTCTAGGTAAGTTTCGCCTTTCAAAGTGCTGCCATCTTCGTACTCTATTTGAATATCTATGTCGTCAAGAGTAGCAGGCATCACTTTCCCGGCAGTTTTGAATAATTCTGTTGTTATCTCAAGTGCTTTTTCAAATGAACCGAAATATTCAGTAAGACCTGTGATCCAAATATTCCCCAAGGTATGGCCAGAGAAGGAATTGTTGCCTTTTTTAAATCTATATTCTAAGAGATCTGAAACCAATTCTTCATCATAAGCCAATGCCGAAATACATTGCCGAATATCGCCAGGCGGTAATATATCAAACTCTTTTCTAAGCTCTCCTGAAGAAGACCCATTGTCAGCTACTGAAACAATCGCTGAGATGTCATTGGAATAATCTCTCAAACCTCTAAGCAAAGTAGACAACCCTGTACCTCCACCAATTGCTGCAATTTTAATGCGCCCACCAGCTAATTGACGAGGATCACCTGGTTCATATTTGAGATCATTCCACCATTTTTTTAGAAAAGATTTAACCACAGCAAAGTCTCCTTAACCGTTAAGTAGTTCTATTATAGTACGCCAATTCCCTTTTCGCAATGAGAATAAATGAACGTCTGCACAAAAAAATATTATTCAAACAGACCTTTTTTATGAAGAGATCGGTAATAGTTGATTGCAAAACGGTGGGCTTCATCGCGGGCTTGAATTAAAATCTTTTGCAAAGAAATATTTTTGTTCACATATTTAGCAATTGCTTCGTCCGAGAAGTGAAACTCGTTTTTATCTCTTTTTTTACCCTTTGAAATTGAGACGGCCGGAATATTCAAGTTAAATTTCTTTAATATTTCCGTGGCCACTCTTAGCTGGTTTTCTCCTCCATCTATCAAAACTAAATTAGGCAATGGCCAATCATTTTTAAAACGGCGACTTAACATTTCAGAGAGCATCAGCACATCATTTGGTTCATTTGTAAATTTGATTTTAAATTTACGATATTCATCGGTGTCTGGTTTTCCATTTTTAAAAACGATCATCGAGCCAACTGCATATAAGCCAGAGATATTTGAAATATCGAAACACTCAATTCTTGGAAAAAGAATATTTTCACCATTAAAAGCATCATCTCTTAAACCAATTGCAACGTCTTTTAAATGCTCTAGAGCATTAAGCTTGTTTCTAATAAGGCCAGCTTCCTCAAAACGTTTTTCTTTGCTTAGAGCTTGCATTTGAGAATTTAATTTTTTAATTATACTTCGCTTCTTTCCCTTTAAAAAATCTTTCAGAAAATCAATATTTTTCTTATATTCAGCTTCATTAACCCAATTAACACAAGGTCCGGTACAAACACGGATATCTCCATAAATACATGGTCGACCTTTTCTGCGATATGTATTGTATTTGACTTTAGAACAATCACGAAAAGGAAATATTTTCCGTAAATAATAAAGAGATTTTTTTAATAAAAGACCCGAGGGATAAGGACCAAAATACCAAGACGATTTATCAGAAAAATCAATATTTTTATATCGGACCAGTTCAACACACGGGAATCGGTTAGGGTTATTGTTCGAGGCAGTCGTGCCGAGAACTTTAATTCTAAACTTCTCGCTATCGCTCGAAGAATAATTGGGCTTTACTATCTTAATTACTAAAAAGCTTTTGTCGTCTCGAAGACGAACGTTATATTTTGGCTTTAATTTATTTATTAAATCAGCTTCCAGAAGAATCGCTTCTATTTCACTTTCTGTTTCTATCCATTTAATCTCTTTTGCTAGCTCGATCATTAAGTCGATCGCTGGACCTCGGCCAACTTCCTTAGCAAAGTAGGATTTTACTCTATTCCGCAAACTTTTAGCCTTACCGATATATAAAATCTTCCCAGCTTCATCAGTAAACTGGTAAACCCCCGATGTTATAGGCAATGTTCTAAAATCATAACTTTTCATAAATTTGCTATATTCTACTCGCTTTGTTATATTAAAATCAATTATGCTAAAGAAGTCAAAATTTAATACCATTATCGTCCCGCCGATGAAAACTGACTGGCCAGATTTTTAGTATTTTTTAGTTAAAATATTGCACTTTAATAATCTGGCCCAAAGCCAGTTTTTTTGTTTTTCTGGCAGTTTTTAATCGAGAAAGTTAGGGTCGAAAACTATCAAGATGAATAAAATTGCGATTACTCGCCAAAGGAGATTTTCAATGAAAGTGGTCGTAAAGATTGGATCGAACGCTCTCACAACCCACGACGGACAACTAAATAAGAAAATTGTTGCCAATCTAGCACATGAAGTAAGCCAGCTAAGAAAAAGTACTGGCCATGATTTTGTTCTGGTCACTTCTGGTGCAGTTAGCACCGGACGATCAACAATCAGCGCGCGAGCACTGCATGGAGGAAAAACTGCCGTCAAACAGACACTAGCAGCAATCGGCCAACCACTACTTATGACTTCTTACGCAGAGGCTTTTGGATCCTGTGGTATTGTTTGCGCTCAGATCCTGCTGACTTGGAACGACTTCATCAATGCCGAAAGAAAACTGACACTGCAAGAAATAGTTAATCTGATGCTTGCGAATGGCATTGTCCCCGTCATGAACGAGAATGACGCCATTTCATCAGAAGAGTTAATGAACGCTTTCACGGACAACGACCAGCTAGCTGCTTTGGTTTCTATTTTGATTAAGGCAGATAAGTTAGTCGTTCTCACTGATGTTGATGGATTCTTAGACGGCTCGCCCAACAACTCCTCTTCTAAAGTTATACCGGTTATCGAAAAAATCGATGAATATCTCGATAAGATCGATGACACGGCTAGTAACGGCAAAGGAGGAATGAGAAGTAAACTTAAGACCGCAAAGATGGTCACCGAACAAGGCGTTAGTATGTACATTGCTAACGGAAAAAGAATCGGCACGTTAACCGGGATCATAAAAGGAAATAGTGTGGGTACTCTTTTCCCCAACCAGATAGCCAGAAAGGTTGAAATGGTAAGCGTTTTATAGTAGCGTTTGCATTAGTATTTCGCCGGAGGCAAAGAAAATGGCTATCAAGAAAATGCTGATTTCCCCCGAACAAGGGAAACAGTTGTTAGAGGATTACAGAGAAGAGCAGAGGAGAAGTAGCCCTACCGGAAAACAGGGAGAACAATTCATTGCAACCCCATGTTTCCCAGGTCCCCGAAGCCAAGATGCGATAAGAAAGAAAGAAAACACCTAGCCAGCAATGGCTTTCGCAAACAGCCGGATGCAACACGTGTGTGCATCCGGACTCTTTCTTTATATGAGATCAATTAAATATTTATAGAATCTAATTTTTCGATTTCTGATTTACCGGTTTTTATTTCAGTAACTTCAACGCCGCCGCTTTTGAGGGATTTTTCAGACACAATAATTCTTTTCGGACAACCAATTAAATCTGCTTCAGCAAATTTTTCCCCAGCAGAAATATCTCTATCATCATACAAAACTTCAACACCATCTTGTATTAACTTTTCATACAATTTACTGACTTCTTCTCCGACGCTTCGGCCGGAGTTCTCGATGATCACATTTTTATTCAGCGATAACAAATGAACTTTATAAGGAGAAACTTCTTCCGGCCAAATCATTTTATTTTTAGTTGAGTCGTAATAAACTTCGACAATAGTAGCCAAACTTCTAGTTATGCCAATTCCATAACAACCCATTATAAAGTCTTTTTCCTTGCCGTCTTTATCCAGAAAAGTCGCTTTCATCGGCGCAGTATATTTATTCTTCAATGGAAAAATATTGCCGACCTCAATTCCTCTGTCGATTTTAATTCTACCATCGCATTTTGGACAAATGTCCCCTTCTTTAACAGTGGCAACTTCCTTATTCTGGGCAAAATCACATTCGCCAGCTGGCGAATCACAGTAATAAATTGTATCTTCGCCAACTGGGCTTAAAACTTGAAACTCATGTGAAAACTTGGAAAATATTCCGCCAGATGCTTCTACTAATTTTGTATCCAACCCTAATCTCTTAAAAACTTTAAAATATGCCTTCTTAGCCTCTTCATAATATCTATTTAAATCTTCTTCATCAGCATGAAAACTGTAGAGATCTTTCATGATAAATTCGCGGCCGCGCAAAAGGCCTGATTTTGCTCTTGGTTCATTCCTAAATTTAGTTTGAATTTGGTACAAACCAAAAGGCAAATCTTTATAAGAATTAATTTTTCTTCTGGCAATATCTATAACCTGCTCCTCATGAGTAGGCGCTAAGCAAAGCTCCTTGCCTCTACTATCTTTGAGTTTGTAAAAGATATCAACAGCCGATTCCCAACGGTCTGTTTCTTCCCAAAGTTCTTTTGGCTGCAAAACATTCATCAGGATCTCTTGCCCGCCGATAGCATTCATCTCCTCTCTGACAATATTCTCGATTTTTTTTGCGACTTTGTATCCTAAAGGTAAAAGCGCGTAAACGCCTGCCATATGTTTCTCAGCAAACCCAGCTCGAATAAGATATGATGCATTTATTGAGTCGGCATCAGCCGGAACCTCTTTCCGAGTTTTGAAAAAAAGTTGTGATTGTTTCATACTGCCTCCACTGTCATTAAGATGGGATATTTATTTTATTTACGGAATAGATTCGCAACATCTCGATACGTAATGGCCACAATTAGAAGGATTAAAAGTGCATAACCGACAAGATGGATAATGTTTTCCACTTTTTCCTTGACAACTCTTTTCCGGAAAATTCTTTCCAAAACAATAAATACGAGCCTTCCGCCGTCTAAAGCAGGGAAGGGCAAAATATTAATCACTGCCAAGTTGATCGAAAGAAGTGCAACAAATTGAAGAAGAACCATCACTCCGGCCTTTATTGCTAGACCAGTGTAAACATATATTGCAACTGGACCCCCAACACCTTGTTCTACTTTTCCACTTGAAAATAATTCCCTTAAAAAGCTTCCGAAAAACTCGAAAGTCAACTTTACTATTTCATAAGTCTCATGCAATGCAATATAAGGAGCTTTGTACCATGGGACCCTGACAACCGCTTTCTCCACAATCGCTACTCCCAAAGGAGCATCGTTTGATAATTCCTCAACCGGCTTTTCTGCTGTCGTGTTTTCTCTTTTGTATTTAATTAAAACTTTTTCACCTTTATGCTGCGCAGAAAAATCTTGCAGATCTTTGATCGAGTTAAAATCAACTGAATTATTGTTTACTGAAGCACCCAATATGATATCTCCTGCAGCCAACCCAGACTTTTCTGCTGGAGAATCTTTTTCAAAACCGGCAATAATAATTTCACTTGAAAGTTTTTTTCCAGGAATGGAATCTGGTGAAGAAACAACTGGAGACATTCCGACAGTAAAGCCAATTGTTAAAATTACCCATGCCAAAATTACATTCATTAGAACGCCGGCGATGGCAATTACAAAACGCTTGCCAGGAGTTTGATTTTCAAATGCCCGTTTGTCGGAAGAATGCTCGAGTTCACCTAGCATTTTGACATATCCGCCAAGTGGAATTGCATTTATCGAATACTCCGTCTCGCCCTTTTTCTTAGAATATATTCTCGGAGGAAAACCGATCGCAAATTCCTCCACTTTAACGCCTATTTTTTTAGCCATAATAAAATGGCCGAATTCATGGACCAAGATGAGAATGCCGATAACGAGTAGAAAAATTATTATAGTTAGAAACATTTTGTTTAATACAGATGTACGGATCTGAGCAAGATATACAGATGTACAGATTAGAAATCTGTATTATCTGTAAATCCGAGAAAAATCTGTAAAATCTGTATCCTTTTTTAAATTTTCATTATCTCTGTTTCTTTCTCAGAGATTATTTTGTCAATTTCTTTATTCTTTTCCAATGTCAATTTATTTAGCTCTTCTTCCGCACCGTACTTATCGTCCTCTGTTGCCTCGTTATTTTTAACTGCTCCTTGCACCTTCGCCCAAGCATCTCCGCGTATATTTCTGACTGCAACTTTGGCCCCCTCTCCCAATTTTTTAACTTGACCGACTATCTCTTTTCTTCTTTCTTCAGTCATTGGGGGCAAGACCAATCTGACTTGAGTGCCGTCATTGATCGGAGACAAACCGATGTCCGATGACCGTATTGCTGTTTCGATATCTGATAAAGAATTTTTATCCCAAGGTTTAACCGCAATTACTGTCGGTTCTGGGACTGTGATTGAAGCCATTTCTCTGATCGCTGTTTTGTTTCCATAGTAGGGGACTAAAACTCCATCAAGAATGCTGGCGTTTGCTCTTCCGGTCCGAATTCTTTGAAGTTCAAGAATAAGATTATCAATTGAACTTTTCATCTTCGGCTTGATTTCTGAAATTATTTGGTCAATCATTTTTTCCTTAATATTCGTTTAATTGGTTTGATTAGTTATTCGTATTGAAGACTATTTAATAATCGTACCGATTTTATCGCCCATCACCGCTTTTTTGATATTCCCTCGCTTCATTAATTCGAAAACAAGAATAGGAAGCTTGTTATCCATACATAAAGTTAAGGCAGTGTTGTCCATTACCTTGTAACCTTTATTAATTAAGTCTAAATAGTGTAACTCTGGAATTTTCTTGGCATCGTAAAACTTTTGAGGATCTTTCGTGTAAACTCCATCAACCTTTGTTGCTTTAAAAACAATTTGACAATCAAGCTCACATGCTCTAAGTGCTGCCGCTGTATCGGTAGAAAAATGAAAACTACCGGTACCGCCGCCTATTATGACCACTTTTCCCTCTTTCAAATCCTCTAAAGCCTTTTCGTGTGAATAACTTGTGCAAATTTTTGGCATATCTACAGCAGAGTAAACTTTATTAGGCACTTCAATTTTACTCAAAGCATGTC
Source organism: Patescibacteria group bacterium (assembly GCA_023484645.1). The sequence continues at coordinate 10,927 of JAMCZZ010000029.1, read as the reverse complement.
CCAGTGCAAGAGAATTCATTACAATCCCAAGCATTCCGATCCGATCCCCAGTAATTCTATCGAATCCCTTGTCTCCTGCATCTCTTCCCCGTGAAATGTTGCCGCCGCCGAAAATAACTACTACCTCTGCACCGGTTCCACTAACCTCTTTAATCTCAGAGGCAATAAAATCAGCAACTTCTGGATCAATGCCAAAATTTTGTGAGCCCAATAGAACTTCACCAGAGAGTTTTAGTAGTATTCGTTTATATTTCTGTTCTGCCATAATATTTTTGTTTCTGAATTAGAGGTCAGGATTGTCAAATTTCGACGGTTGCAAGCGCATGTGGCCCTGAGAGCGCCTAGAAATTTGATATCCTTACCTAATTTAATATAGCAGATTAACGACCGATTTCAAACCTTGCAAATCGAGAAATAATAATATTTTCGCCGATTTTCTGAATTTTGCTTGCTAAGAGATCAGCAATAGTTATTTCTTGATCTTTGATGAACGATTGATTTAAGAGACAAATTTCAGAATAATACTTTTCAAGTTTACCGTTGATGATTTTTTCGACAATTTCGGCTGGTTTTTTATCCGCTGCAACTTGCTCCTCAAGAATTTTTCTCTCTTTCTCGATTTCTTCTAATGGAATTTCCTCTTTTGAAATGTATTTTGGATTTGCCCCAGCAATATGAAGCGCTAAATCGTGAACAAAAGACTTGAATTCTTCGTTCTTGGCAACAAAATCGGTTTCAGATAAAACCTCAACTAAAACGCCGATCTGGCCGCCGTTGTGAATGTAGGATTCAACTATTCCTGCTTTAGTAGTCCGTTCTGACTTTTGAGCAGCCTTGGTTATTCCTTTTTTTCGGAGAAGTTCGAGTGCTTTTTCCTCGTCTCCATTGGCTTCAATAAGAGCTTTTTTGCATTCCATCATAGGCAAGCCTGTCTTAGCTCTGAACTCAGCAATTTGTTTTGCAGTTACGTTTGTCATAGTATGCTCCTTATCTTTAAACTTGAAGGAATTTCCCCGCATTCCGCTTTTAGCGGAAGCAGGGGTGCCTGCTCCGCCTTAGGCGGATGCGGCATCTTCTTTTGCTTTGGCTAGGCCTTTATTTTCTTTTATTACTCGTGAAAATAAATTAGCAAATAGTTCGATTGATTTAGTAGCATCATCATTGGCCGGAATTGGATACTGGACATTTGTTGGATCCATATTTGTGTCAACCATTCCAACTACAGGAATTTTCTCTAGGTTAGCTTCTCTTAAAGCATTTCTTTCATCATGAACGCCTAAAAGAATTAACGCATCTGGTTTTTTCTCAAGGTTGACCATACCGCCGAAAAGCTTTTCGCCTTTTTCAACGACTTCTCGAAGTTTAGATAATTCTTTTTTAGAAAGCTTCGAGTTCACGATCTCCAGTTCTTCTTTTTGCTTTTTGAATTTTGTGATTGCAGCTTTAACAGTTTCAAAGTTTGTTAAAGTTCCGCCAACCCAACGAAAATTAACATAGGGCATTCCGCAATTTACTGCTGCCTTCTTAACCAATTCCCCAGCTTGTTTTTTTGATCCGATAAAAACAATTGTTTTGCCGGAAGCAGCTAACTCGCGAACATAGTCAACCGCTTTAACAAGCTCTTCTTCAGTTTTTTCTAAATTAATAACATGAACCCCGTTCTTAGCCATAAATACATATGACTCCATTCTTGGGTGCCATCTGGAAGTTTTGTGTCCAAAATGAACGCCAGCATCAAGCATCTCGCGAAGAGAAGGTAAATTAACCATAACGAATCCTTCCTGCAAACACAGATCTATTCCACAGATATTCACAGATAATTAAATGAATAATTCAGATCAGTGATAATCAGTGCGTAAAATCAGTGTGCGTTAATTCTTTATACTTCCGCCTAACAATCCTCGGCTGGCTTCCGCCAGACGGGAAGAATTTTGAGATAGGCGTGTGTATTTGTTCCGACTAGTCGGAACGATTTATCAAACAATGCCACCTTAACATAAAACTGAGATAAAAACAATATCATTGGTGAGTTGGGCTGAGCTGATATGCTCAGCCCTTAATTCTACATCGGGTTCTTAGTAGGACCTCCATAAAGTCATGGTTACGAACTCTCCACGTATGGCCGCAGCGACATATAATGTGGTACCGATCATCCTCGAAACTTATGCTGGAAAAATGACCGAGACCCAAGCAGCAGTAACATAAAAGAAACCGCCTTTTGTCCATATTCGCCAGAGCTCGTACAAACCGCCAAATCACTGTCAGCATTCCCGACAGCGCTAGTCCATCAATGGCACCTGGCCGATAATGCCTTAAGTTGATGTATAAGACCACCAATAAAAGGGTTGTCATCATCGCCTTCACAATCGTTTTGACGAAATAATTCCTTACTGATCTCGTCATCAATTCCCGACTTCCCTCGCTCATACCACCACCGTCCTTATAAGAGATTGGGAATTTTTATTTTAGTACTCTAGCCCCAGTAAATCAATAAAATGACATAAAAAAACCTTTTGTTGCGTTAAAAAGCGAATTTTGCTAAATTAGCAAAGGCCGCAAAACTTCTGCAGGAGGCATCCATTTGAAAGATAAATTCTTTGAAGTGCAAACTGGGAAGGGGGAGGGGAAATCTATCCATTACTTCCAATGCCGCATTGAGAAGCTCGTCCCTGATTATCATGCTTGTGATTTACTGATCGAGCATGTTGAACATCTGCTAGGCTTAGGGAAGATCTCGAGTTTTAGACTCATAGATGAAATAACCTCCCAGCCGCCTAGCAACTTCCACACACATTCTGAGACGATATGTGTCACCAACGCTTGTTGCGGCGACGAGAATTGGTACAACATGATTACCGCTGCTGCATAGCCAGCAGCAGAGCAAACCCAATTCAAGACGGCGGGAAATATCCGCCGTCTTGAATCCCATTGCCACTTGATCAAATATAAAGAATATGTTATTGTTCTTACGTAAGATAAGGAAAAAATCATGAAACAAGGAATTCACCCAACATACTATAAAGATGCAGTAGTAAAATGCGCTTGCGGCGCAACATTTTTAGTTGGCTCAACAGAAAAAGAAATCAAAGTTGAAATCTGTTCTAACTGCCATCCTTTCTACACTGGCAAACAAAAACTTGTTGACACTGCTGGACGAGTAGATAAATTCAAAGCTAGAATGGAAGCTGCAAATAAAGCTAAATCTGTTAAAAGTGCTCCAAAAGTAAAAGGCGAAGTAGAAGAAGAAACTAAGAAAGACACCGCATCCACCGAAGGTGGAGCAGGTGCCCCTGCTTCCGCTAAAAGCGGAATGCGGGGAGAAGCTAAATCTGATAAATAACTGTTTAGCAATATTAAAAACCAGCTAATTTTGATATAATTGAGCTGGTTTTTTAAAACACAATATAAAATGAACGAAAAATTACAAAAAATTTTAGATAATTACAAAGAACTCGAAAATAAGCTTAATGACCCAGTGGTCCAGGGCGATCCTGCGCTTTATGCAAAATTAGCAAAAGAAAAAGCAGGAGGAGAAGCATTCGCTAAAAAAATCGAGCGGTTTTTTGTTATTCTCAAAAATATTAAAGAAAATAAAGAGATCCTGCAAAGCGGAGACTTAGAACTAAAAGAAATTGCAGAAGAAGAACTATCTGATTTAGAAAAAGAAAGAGATATACTTGAAAAAGAACTTGAAATTGGACTCCTACCAAAAGATCCATTAGATGAAAAAAACGTTATTATAGAAATTCGCCCGGCAGCTGGCGGAGAAGAATCGGAACTTTTTTCAGCTGAAATTTTTAGAATGTACTCACACTACGCCGAAACGCAAGGCTGGCAAATCGGTATTTTATCCTCTCAAACATCTGGAATCGGCGGAATTAAATACTTGGCTTTTGAAATTAAAGGTGACAAAGTTTATTCGAAGATGAAATATGAAAGTGGAGTTCACCGAGTGCAAAGAGTGCCTGAAACAGAGAAGTCTGGGAGAATTCATACTTCGACAATTACCGTTGCTGTTCTACCAGAAGCCGAGGAGGCAGATATCGAAATTAAGCCCGAAGAGATTCGAATTGATGTTTTTCGTTCATCTGGTCCTGGGGGCCAATCAGTCAACACTACGGATTCTGCCGTAAGAATAACTCATCTGCCAACCGGGCTAGTTGTAAGCTGCCAAGATGAAAAAAGCCAGCTTAAGAACAAGGCTAAGGCTTTAAGTATCTTGCGTTCTCGACTTCTTGTTGCCGAAGAGGAAAGACTGGCCAAAGAAAGAGGGGACGCCCGAAAATCTCAAATTGGAACAGGCGATCGATCTGAAAAAATTAGAACCTATAATTTCCCTCAAGACCGCGTTACAGATCATAGAATCAATCAGTCTTGGCATTCCCTGCCCAAAGTTATGAACGGGGATATCGAGCCAATGATTACCGCTCTTATAAATGAAGACCAGGCCTTAAAGCTTGCCCAGCAAGCCTAAACTTCATACCATGACCAATACCTTAGATATTTTGCGTCGTTCTATATTAGAGCTCAAAAAGGCCGGTATAAAATCGGCCGAGATTGACGCTAAATTACTCCTCACAAAATCCATTTCAAAAGATGATGTTTTTATGTTCTCTCATCCCGAGTATCTCCTAACAAACCAAGAATACGGAGGATTCAGAAGGTTAATTAGGAAAAGAAAAACAGGGGAGCCAATCGCCTACATTTTAGGACATAAAGAATTTTATGGAAATGATTTTATAGTAAATAAGAATGTCCTAATCCCACGACCCGAGACCGAATGGCTGGTGGAGAGGGGAATTGAATTTATAAAAAAACGTCATTCTGAACCCGAATTTAGTGGTGAAGAATCTCAGCCCAGCAAGAAAGATCCTTCGGTTTCACCTCAGGATGACAATATACAAGTTCTTGATATGGGAACTGGTTCTGGCTGCATTATCATTTCTTTAGTAAAAGAACTTACAACTTACAACTTACAACTTAATACGAACTTCTATGCTTGTGATATTTCAAAGAAGGCGATAGCGGTTACCAAAAAAAATTCAAAACTCCATAAAGTTGATAATTATGTGAAATTTTATGTTTCCAATCTATTCTCCAACCGTTTGTTAAATAAAAAATTTGACTTAATTATTGCTAACTTGCCATATGTCCCCCGTTCAAAAATCCAAAGTCCTAAGCTCTCATTCGAGTCTGAGCCTGAGAGCTCGTCCCTCAGAGTCGAAGACAAAGTTCTAAACCCTATTTCTTTCGAACCACGAAATGCAATTTTCGCTAAGGATAACGGTGCAGAAATCATAAAAAATTTCCTAGAACAAGCACAAAGTCGTATCGCCCCAAACGGATTGATACTTCTTGAGCTTGATCCTAGAAATGCAAAGGAAATATTATCCTTCGCCAAAAAACAGTATCCAAATGCTAAAGTTAAGCTAGAGAAAGACTTGGCAAAATTAGATCGATATATAAAAATTAGTGTTTAATTTGGAATGCTGCTCGGCCAAGAGACCGAGCAGCATGTTTTGTGTTGCACCAAATGTTCTTGAGCGCTAAAGGTCAGTCAGGCTCTTTGGCTTTTTCCATTTTTCTTCTTCGACATAAGCGGCAAAGAGCGGAAGCTGGCAATCATTTCGCACCAACCAAAAGTAGAATGCCTCCTCGATGATTAGTGGAGGCGGAGGCATAGGCTGTGCAAAAGAGCCAATCAGCCCCATTCCCATCCTAGTGACACTAACTACTCTTGCGCCGACCTCATCCATTCGCAAGATGTTGTCTTGAAGAGCCTCCATAATCGAGACCCAGTTGTCGGTAGTCGGAAGCCTTTCATGTTCCCCTATAGGAGCATTCATGCCTGCGAACCAGCTGATGTCCGGTTGGTCTGTAAAGTCGACCATCGGGAACTTCACTCCAGAGTAACCCCAATGAATCCTAAGGTTATGGTGAAGCAATACTATATGCCCGAATAAATCAAGGCCAGCGAGTTCCTCTGTTGCCTGCGTCAGATAAACTGAATACGGAGATTCCGTGCTAAGGCAGGCAATAGCGTGAGGATGCCCTTCGGACTGATAAAAAGAAACCCCTCCATCTTCGATTGATACCCCGGGATAGCAGAATTTATCCCGCTCTCTTGTCATGTCGACAGCTTCAGGATTTCCTCCTTCGCTCCATTTTACTAGAACATCCAGCTTGCCAGCCACATACATAGGCACAAACAATAGGTCGCTCTCATCAAGTTTCTTCAGCTTGCGCTTTGCGCCTATTGCTTTAGCCATATCATCGGCCCTTTTGGGACTCCAACTGGCAGTGCTAGTAATCTCGACCACCTTGGGCACGTCTGAGCGACAAGCAGGAAAAAATTCTTTGAGGAATCTTTCCTGCTCCTCGTTTTTCGGTTTCCAAAGTATGACCTTACCCACAACCTCATCAGCTTTCATAAGAGCTGCTGTTGCAGAATGTGCAGAAAAAGTCTGACTTGCCATTGTATCTCACCTCCTTCATCAGACAATCACAAGCTAGCAAATTATATCATCGATAGCAAATATTACGTTCAAAGTTTAAAAAATAACCGCCTATATGTGGGGCGGTTATTTTTTATTAAGATTCGTAATATTAGTTATATTCCTGCCTGCCGGCAGGCAGGCGCTATTCGTATAGCTATCTATTTCCCCTCTTCCAACGCAACCTTCACCGTCTTTTCTTGACCTTTGGATAGAACTTTTAGCTCGACCGTTTTTCCGACTTCGTATTGTTGAATAAGTTTTATTAAGCCATTGTTCTGATCTATCTTTTCGCCGTTTACTTCTAAAATTATGTCATTTTCTTGAATTCCTGCCTTATCTGCCGGAGAACCAGGAACAACAGCAACTTGGCCAATTCCGCTGCCCTTTACCACCAATGCGCCATAATCAACCGGATACTTATTGGCTGCAGCAAGTTCTTTTGTTATTGGCAGATATCTAACGCCTAGATAAGGACGAACAATTCTACCGGTCTTTTTTATACTTTCAATCGCAGACTTAGCTTGATTAATCGGAATTGCAAAACCTATCCCTTGTGCATCAGCAGCAACCGCTGTGTTAATCCCAACCACCTGGCCCTTCATATTAACTAGCGGCCCGCCGGAATTACCCGGATTAATAGCTGCATCAGTTTGGATAATATCATCCAAAGATTCTGCATTATTGCCGTTATTATCCGTGGCTTCTATCTTTCTGTTTCTTGCAGAAATAACACCTACCGTCACTGTGTTTTCAAATTTTCCCAATGCATTTCCAACTGCTACCACCCATTGCCCCACTTTAAGTTGGTCAGAATCTCCGAGTTCAACAACGGGCAAATTCTTGGCGTCTATTTTAATAACGGCGATATCTTGAAATGGATCAACGGATTTTACTACACCGTCATACGTTTTTCCATCGTCAGTGATAACCGTATATTGCGCGTTTGCATCAGTTACAACATGTTTATTTGTTATAACTAGGCCATCGTTTGTAATAATAAATCCAGTACCTGCCCCTCCTGTTTGGTATACCTGGCCAAATTGATCTTGAGTGGTTGATTTTGCCTGAATTGAAACTACCGCTGAAGAGACTTTGGCCGAAGCATCGACAACAGCATTTGATTCCTCTAAGACAAGTTTTTCCGTCCTTATGGTTGGGATAGAAAGTTCAGAAAAATTTATCCCGAGCTTTTTTGCAATGCTTCCCTGATTGGCAGACAGCATTAAAATGCCTCCGATTCCACCAACTACTCCAACAATAAATGCAATAATAATTATTGCAATGAATAAAGCCCATCGGCCTTTTTTGAATTGATTTTTCCTTTTTCTAATGTCCCCTTCTTCTAAATCTTCATATTCCAACTTTTGCATATCTTAACCTCGCCTGTTATTTATTTGATATCTTTTCGATTGTATCTTTAACTGCACTTTTAGCAGCATCGGCCTCTTTAGCAACAAATTTCGTACCTTCTTTTTTATATTCTTTCGCTTTGTCGCCTACCATTTTTCTAGTTTCTTTCCCACTTCTGGGCGCAAATAATATCCCCGCTGCTATGCCGGCCAAAGCACCAAGAGCAGCGCCAATTACAAATTTACCGTTTGAAGAACCATCCGATTTGTTTGACATAATCTAATCCTTTCTTATAGTAAGCTCTCAATCCCAAAAACTTTTTATTTTATCTTTAACCTTTTGACCGGTTTCAAGCGAAGAAATAAAACCCTTTATCATACTTGAAGCATTATCAATTGTTTTCTCTAATCCGTCAAGAGAAGTATCAAGTTGTTTTATCCTTTTCTTCGCAATTTTACTTGTCTCTTTAAAATCATCTAGCAACGTATTTGTTTTCCATAAAACTACCATAAGGAGAACGAGCGCTAAAATAGCAACCACCAACAAAACTTGAATAAGAATGTCAACAATCATTTTTCCTCCTTTATGTAATTAGTAGTTCTAATTATAATACTAAACCTCTATTCAGGCAATATGATTTCTTACTCAACTAGGGTCTTATTGATCTAATTTATCACGTAGTATTTTGCCGGCAGCTTCAGGATCAGCCTTCCCACCAGTTTCTTTCATTACCTGTCCCATAAAAAATCCAAATAGCTGCTTTTTGCCGTTTTTATAAGAAAGCACTTCATTGGGATTCTTAGATATTATTACTGAAATAACATTATCTAAATCAATTTTTTCACCCGTACCTGAGAAATCGCTGAAAGCATCATCAAAAGAGATGTTTTCTTGATGAATTTTAGCTGTGACCATAGTGAAAACATTTTTTGAAATTTTATTTAAGGCTAAAGCATCAATTGCCAAAGCGTACTCCCTAGCTTTGGCTTTATCAGATTCCTCAAAATTGAATCCAAAATAGTTATGGACTATAATTCTGGCTAATAAAGGTTCATTGCCTTTGGTAATATCCTTTGAAATGGCTGTGAATATCTTATCTTTGGCTGCATCAGACACTAAAACGCCGGCATCCCCCTCTGCAATTCCCATTGATATATATTCGCGAAGTCTTTCTTCATGGCTTTTATTAATTTCCGATCTTAGAGTTTCTAAATCAAACTCTGCTGAATCTATTGGAGGTAAATCCGGTTCTGGAAAATATCTGTAATCAGCTGCTTCCTCTTTTGTTCTCTGAGCATAAGTAGTATTTTTTTTACTGTCGTAACCTCTCGTAACTTTGCCTTTTTTCTCCGGCCAATCGGGATATTCTGCCTTCAATCTTTCTTCTTCAATCAAAAGTGCTTTTTCAACAAATCGGAATGAATTAATATTTTTTAGTTCCACGATTTCTGACATTTTCTCGCCGTCAGTTACTGAAATATTTGCGTCACAGCGCAAATGTCCCTTCTCCATATTTGCATCAGATACTCCAACAACATCACGAACAATTTTTTGTAATTCACGCAAAAAGTCGCCTGCCTGCTTAGGAGATGTGATATCAGGTTCTGTAACCATCTCCATCAATGGAGTGCCGGCACGATTAAGATCAACCAAACTCTTTCCATCTGCATGGATCAGCTTACCAGCATCTTCCTCTAAGTGAATTCGATTGAACCGCACCTTTGCCCCGTCCGTTTCTAAATATCCCCCAACACAAAACGGTTCGTCATACTGGCTAATCTGGTAACCCTTAGGAAGATCTGGATAAAAATAATGTTTGCGGTCAAATTTAGCAATTTTTGGGATTTCACAATTTAGAGCAAGCCCAGTTTTGATCGTCCACAAAACTGCTTGTTTGTTTGTTACCGGCAAGCTCCCCGGCATTCCAAGACAAATCGGACAAACTGTTGTATTCGGTTTCTTACCTTCCGCATTATTGTCGCAACGGCAAAACATCTTGCTTTTTGTCTTAAGCTGAACGTGTATTTCCAATCCAATTGTAGTTTTTAAATCATTCATATTTTTAATAGATATTTATTGGCATATTTCTTTTTCAGTATAACCGCTTGCTATCATTCCTTCGAAAACTTTTTCGACTTTTTGAAGATATTGTTTTAGAAACTCGGTATCTTCAGCCGTTCTGGAAGAATTATTTAGAATTTCAACATATTTTCTCACTTGCTCTTTTGTAAGATCGGCTTTGATTCTTTCTTCCACAATTTTGCTAGAAAACTCTTCTGACTTTCTCAATCGGCCAATTTCTTCCTTAGATAGATTTCTTCGTGTTGCCAAATCTTTAAGATCTGATAAGGCTAAATGGATTCCAAGTTCGATTGATTTATGAAGATTATTAAACCTTGATAATCGTTGCAATATTTCATCATCTGATAAATATTCTGACCGCATAGATTGTTCAATATTCATATATTCCTCACATATCTCAATAGATCATTCACAGCATTTCTTAATTCATTCTGGCTAATCGCTCCTGGCTCATGAGCGATTCGATTTCTTACCTTATGCCCCTGCCAAATATTTTGATATATGTTTCGGTCCATTGACCTCTCTGCGCTTCTTAAACGATCAGCAAATGTATCACCTTCAAAACCTTTTAACTTAAGCGCTCTATCGACTAGTTTATCAGCTTCCATTACCGCATGCTTCAGTTCAATTTCATTATTGTTAGACAATAGATTTTCAATTTCATGCCTCTTAGCTGTTATTTCGTTCTTTTCTGCAATCGAAATGACTTTTCTGCCGCCCAAACCTTTAAAAGGAAGTTTGATTAAAAACCACAAAGCCCTCATAATACCAATAAGCGCTATTTCAAGAATCGTTTTATTTTGTTTTTTTGGATATTTTTGATATGACATTTTTTAATTTTCAATTTAAAATCAATTTAAAAATCTAAATTTATAATGTTTTAAATAATTGATCATTTGATATTCATTTTAAATTACCCAAAGGGTCGCCATTAGGCGAAAAAATTTAAATTTTAAATTATTTAAGTTCTACGCTCTTAATAGTGATGCTGCTTAGCG
>JAMCZZ010000006.1 GCA_023484645.1 Patescibacteria group bacterium | reverse complement strand
TATGCCAAAAGAGGTGAGGATTTTGAAACTGAATAGTTTTCTTCAACTGATTGGTTTTATCCTTGCGGCTAAAGTTGTTTTTGGGATATTTTATCTGCTCTTAGGTTGGCAGGTTGCTATTTCAGGCTGGGTGCTGCCAAGCTGGTTAATGGTGGTGGCAGTGGTGGTGGATGCACTGTTGGCTGCTGCCGCATTTAATTTTGTAAAGAAAAAGTAGGCTCCTTACCGGAAACGCACCGGGATGATTATTTGCCTGCTGTTTTGGGGTAAGCCTGAGGGATTGGCGTTTTGCAAGACTAACTGACCCACATCCGTAGGCGGGGTGGAGAAGTTTAATACTCCGGCAAAAGGGACAAAATCCGGTGTTTGCCAGTTTCTTTCTGCCCGAATACTTCCTTGGGCGATTACCTGACCATTTCCGTCAAACAATTGAACCGGCGCTTCGGCTTCGAAAAACCAGGGGCCTCTGGCTTGCCCGGAAATTGTTAGGGGACTATTGACTGCCTGGTTAGGCAAGGGACTGGCTATACTAATCAGATCTGAAATATTGGAAGTCAAAGTCGGGGCGGGACTGGAGGTAGGGGCAGGAATAAAAACCGGTGTGACTGTGGGGGTGGGTGCAGGGGTAGGGACAGGAGTGGGTTGGAGGATGAACACCTGTTGGACGGATCTTCTTGATAAAACTGCAGCCAAAAGCAATCCCACGAGGACAATTGCCAGCACTATTAGATAAATGCCCCGCCTTCTGTTCATATAAACTTACTATAGTGCATTTGTATTAAGCTAATAATAAATTGAGGTGATAAAAAGGTAAGATTTACGTTATTCTGTTAATATAGAATTATGCCTGCGAAATTGATGGTCTTTATATGGATGACTATTGGGTCAATTATAGGGGGTTATATACCCGTTCTTTTTGGAGCAGGAGTGTTTTCTTATTCCTCGGTACTGTTCAGCGGCCTAGGAGCAATCGCCGGGGTCTGGATAGGGTATAAGTTAAGCAACTTTTGATTTAAGTCAGTAATTGATTTGCTGGATACTTTAGTATTTTTCTCCGTCGGATTTCTCTTCTGATTTCTCTTTGGAGCGGTCTTTTTTGGTCTCTTTTCTGATATCGTGAGCAAAACTTACTCCTCTTTCTATTTGTACCGTAGATACGCTAGGTCCAAGGAGTAAGAGCGTAACTCCGCTGATTAATAGCTGGAGTCCCAGGAATAATCCGATGATAAACAACCCGGTAGCCGGTAAGCCCAGGAAAACTAAAACTCCGAAAAGTAAAGTTAAAGCCCCGCCGGCGATATTCCATCCGCGGTTCCTTACGGAGGAAAAGCCAACATAGAGACGGTAAATGCCAAGGACAACTAAGGCTAGGGAAATGATTAAGGTGAGAGTGATGGCAGAGGCGCCAGGGAAAAATACTAAAATACCTCCCAAGACTAAGTTGATGAGCCCGCCCAGAATTCTATAAAAGGTGGATCCGCCCCTTTCCCGGTAATATCCATGGGCAATTTCTAAAATCCCCCCTATGATTAAAGCCACTCCCAAAAGAAATACTGACGCTAAAGTAGTAAATACCATCGCTCCTAAAACTATTATGCCTAAAACAATCAAGAGTATTCCTAAAGTTGTATTGGTCTGTCTATTAGATTCCATGATGACATATTACCTAAATAAATTAATTTTGTTGTGAGGGATAGGTAAAAACTTAGTAATAATTTATTCAAAACCGCCGTTTGCTTTTATGGAGTTATAAGTTAGAGTTAATTTTTCCTTAGCTTTGTCTCTGTTGTCTGCTGTAGCTATATCCATACGCTGCTTTTTATACTTCAGCCATTCCTCTTCCGTAATTTTATTGGCGGATTTAATTACAGCACTGTCTAAGGTTCCGGATTCCCAGCTGATTATTTTAACTACTATTTTAAAGGCTGACTCTCTGGCCTTTTGGGCTTTTAAAGCAGCTAATTTTCGTTCGTCTTTAATTAGTAGAGAACTTGGCTGTTGCAATTTAGTATCCGGCATAATATTTACCTTCTTCCTCGATGATAATAATCTCTATTATTATCTCTATAATTTGGTTTTTCTTCTCTTGGTCTGGCTACTGAAACATTCAGTCTTCTGCCTTCCAGGTCTGAACCGTCTAATTTTTGAATAGCTTCTTTAGCGCTTGTATCATCTGCCATCTCTACAAAACCAAAACCTTTGCTCTGGCTAGTATATTTGTCAGTAATGACATTTGCAGAAATAACTTGTCCGAAAGCGGCAAAAATTTCATTTAACTTTTGGCTGTCTATTGTATAGGGTAGACCACCCACAAATAATTTTGTCATTTTAATCCTCCTCTCTAAAAATATTTCTATTATTCGATAAACGTTAAAGCAGTACCGGCTTTGCCGGCTCTGCCCGTACGGCCAATTCTGTGAATATAGTCTTCATAAGTTTGAGGAAGGTCGTAATTGATAACGTGGGTAACATTGTTTATATCCAAACCCCGGGAAGCTACATCTGTGGCCAAAAGTATTTGAATTTCGTCATTCTTAAAGCTTTCCAGGATCCTTCTTCTTTGGCTTTGTTTTTTATTGCCGTGAAGGGCGCCGGTTTTAAATCCCCTAAAGGTTAATTCTTTATTGAGTTTTTCAATTCCGTGTTTAGTCCGGCCGAATACCAAAACTTTGTCAAATCCATCCTGAATTAACAGGTCATGCAGGTGATCTACCTTTTTGGCAGGATTTTGAATTCTTATCACATCCTGGTTAACACTTTCAGCGGTATCTTGTACTTTTAGGGATACGGTCACTGGGTTTTGGACAAAAGATTGCAGGATTTCTTTTATTTTTGGAGAAATGGTGGCGGAGAAAAAAAGCGACTGCCGGACTTGGGGTAAAAACGAAAGAAAGTATTTGATATCGTTAATAAACCCAATATCCACCATTAAATCTACTTCATCCAAAACAAATGTTTGAAAATCATTTAAGCGAAGCTCTCTTCTGTCGATTAAATCCTTAAGTCTTCCCGGTGTGCCGATAATAACTCCGGGATTTCTTCTTAAATCCTTAATTTGTCTGTGCATATTAGACCCGCCGATCAGCAAAGCAGAATAAATGCTCATGTTTTCCGTCAAAGACCTCAGCTCGTCATTGATTTGAACCGCCAGTTCCCGGGTTGGGGTAATAATGAAAGCTTTTTGAGTTTTGTCTTTAAAGATTTTATTAACAATGGGAATTAAAAAAGCAGCAGTTTTACCGGTGCCGGTATTAGCCAGCCCGATTAAATCCCGGCCTTCTAAAATTGCCGGAATAGCTTGAATCTGTATTGGGGTGGGGGTTTGGTAACCTTTATTTTGAATATTTACTTTTAAATAATCTGCAATATTAAAATCGGAGAAAGTTTTGAAAGTTTCTTGAAGCGGCTCTGCAACTTGAGAAGCTTTTTTGATGAACATGTTTATATCAGCTCCTTGAAGCTGGCTTTGGAATCTGCCCCTGTTGCCGGAAGAGTTTCTTGGTCTTTGGAATTGACCATTTTGGGATGTTTTTTTAAACCTAAAATTTCGTGATCTGGTAAACGTCATATAAAAAGAAGGTTCCACGCTTGCATGCGTTCGCGTGGAGTACTTCTAAACATTGAAGAAAAAATATTAGGCAAAAAGCCTGGGAGCTAATAAAGAGATAAAACCCGCTAACCTGGTAGCAATGCTGCGTATATATGCAGAATTTGAAGGGAAGAATTGCTTTGTAGCTCGAATTCTTAAATCAACAATATTAGTATACCATACAATCCGTCTTAAAGCAAATTATGGGCTTTTTATCAGAACCAAAGCAGATAGCCCGTAAGCTATCTGCTCTTTTGCCTAAGACTGGCAGAGATGCGCTTACCTGCCCATCATTCCACCCATCATTCCGCCTCGGTTGAAAAACATATCTTAATTCCTAAAACTTTGCCCGGTTTTTCGGCCCTTTTTCATTTGACCTTTTGCCATAATTTACTCACCTCCATTTTCTTGTATATTTAACCATCTTCATATTAAAACTGACCTAGAAAACGGTAAGACTTTGTAAAGAAAAAATAGTAAAATATATTGAATTTCTACTAAAAAATTGCTTCAATAAGAGTAGGCGAAGTTTTAGGAATTAAGATATGTTTTTAGTATCTAAATTAAGAATACTGTTTATTCTCATCATTGTTTTGGGATTTTTCAGCACACCGATTACGCAAAAGGCATTGGCTAGTGCTGATTGGCTTGACGCAAGCTGGAGTTATAGAAGAAAGATAACTATTGATTACACCAAGGTTGGAGGAGGTTTGGAAGATGAATCAAATTTTCCGGTTTTGATTTCGCTTACTGGCTTATCGAATATAAATACCAATGGGACGGACATACGATTTACCAGCTCTGACGGAACGACCCAATTGCCAAGAGAAATTGAATCTTATTCATCAGGTGCTCTTGTGGCGTGGGTTAAAATTCCAACCTTATCTTACACTACGGATACGGTGATCTACGTGTACTATGGCAACTCTTCTGCTACAGAACCGGCTGCCAACTCTACTTATGGAAGCCAGAATGTGTGGACAAACAATTTCGCCGGAGTGTGGCACTTGAAGGAAACGGGAAGCGGTGCTGCAGGTGATTACAAAGATTCAACTTCAAACTCCAACAATAGCACCAATACCGCCAACCAGCCGACTGTCACTTCATCGGGACAGATTGGTAGTGCCGAGAGTTTTAACGGAACCAGCAATTATATCAGCGTTGGAAATGGATCTACACTCAATCCAGCTCAATTTACAGCTGATTTTTGGGTTAATACGAGCACTTACGGTGTCAATTGGAACGTTTTTTTGGCCAAAGAACTTTGGAATACAGCCAAAGGCTGGTTTTTTTATAGAGCGGCTAATGGTGATTTGGTGTTTACCAGGGGTGGACACGATACTCCGGCACCTGATATCCAGACAGCTATTACCAATGGTTGGCACCATGTTGTTGGAACATATGATGGGACAACTCTTCAGCTTTGGGTTGATGGTTCTTCCGGCGGTACGGCGACAGTGCCGCTTGGTGTGGCTGATACGGTTCCGCTTTTCTTCGGTTCGAGGCATCAAAATGATGGCAGTGCTGGTAATCTTGATTATGGGAACGGTGTAATAGATGAAGTGAACCTTTCTTCTACTGCGCGATCTGCTGGCTGGATTACTACCGAATACAATAACCAAAACTCGCCGTCTACATTTATATCTGCGGCTGACCAGGAAACATATGTTGCTCCAACACCCACCCCGACTCCAACCTCTTCTTCAAGTAGTTCTTCCTCTTCATCAACCGGCACCGTCAGTGCTCCTTCCTGTAATGATAGTGCACCTATTGGCATACTAGATCTATTTCAAATTGATGCCGCAGAAGATAAGGCAACTTTGCACTTTACAACAGTAACTGGTGCAAGCGGATATCAAATTTCTTATGGCTTAAATCCAGACGCTTCTTCTTATGGTGATAAATTTGATTACCAAGGATCTCTGTGGACTTTAGAGCGTACCATCAATAATTTAGCCCCCAATACGACTTACTATTTTAAAGTTCAAGCAGTCAATGGCTGCAATGGTGGAGGTTTTTCCAAAACAGCCTCGACTACAACCGGAGGTGGACAAAAAACTATAAACCAAACTAACCAGACTCCTGAAACCCCGGCTAAGGTTAATCTTAGAATAACCGCCCAAACCGTTTCCCAGATCCCAGTGGTGGGAAATGTGGTGGATAAAAAAATTGAAGTTAAAAAGTCAGAAATTACTTCCAAACCAAATTTTATTTCTTATGTAGTTCAGCAGGGTGATAATCTTTGGTCCATAGCTACTAACTTCTTTGGACAAGGAGCGAAATTCACTGACATTATTGCCCAAAATAAAAAAGAGTACCCCAGCTTGGAAAACTCCCCGGATCTTACAGTAGGTTGGAAACTCAATATTGATACATCAAAAATTGCACCGGAAGAAATTGCTAAACTTTTTCCCGAAGAAGCTCCTAAAAAACCAAGTTACGAAAAACCAGGTTATAACTTGGATGTGAAGGTTTTGGCTGATAGCGGTGCTCCTCTTTCGGGAGTCAAAGTTACCCTCCACTCAACACCCACAGAATCAATCACTAACCAGGATGGCATTGCCCATTTCAGCGGGGTAGCAGGGGGTAAGCATCAAGTTTTCCTTAGCTTTAATGGGTACAATGGCGGAGGCCAGGCAATTAATGTAACCGGGGATAATAAAAATATTCAACTGACCATGCAAATTCAGCTAACAAATGGATTCTCTTCACCTAAAGTGTTGATTGTGATAGGCGGAATGGGAGCAGTCATCTTGGTTCTTCTTTTCATTATTCTGAGGCGAAAAAAACGTTTTCTTGTTATATAATCAATTTATACTATATCTCGTTGTAATTTCTTCCGATCTCCTCAATTGTGTTGAGTGAAATCGAAGTGTAAAATTTACTTCTTATCCAAAACTTATGGTTTTTTGCCTGTATAAAGGCCGTAGCTCATATAGGACATCAAACTTATAGTGTCCCAAAGAAGTCCTTTGTTAAAAAATATGGACCGGAGGTCAGAATCGGCAATCATATGGTATACACTGGCTAAATATTTCCTTGGGCCGTCAATTTTTAAATGGCTTAGAAGTTGCTTCCAGTAATTAAGTTTATGGACAATTGAAGTCACCTCATCAAATCCTGCTTCCTCAAAAAGATGTCGCCATTCATTTTCAGATAATATTTGTACTTTGGAAGGGTAGAATTGTGTAAGTGATTCAATTGATTTGGCGGGAGGAGATCCAACCACTGTAACCTCGTTTACTCCAAAAACTCCGCCGGGTTTTAAAACCCTGAGCATTTCACGAGCAGATTGTAAGGGATCAGTAAAAACAAGTACCGATTCTGCCAATACAACATTGTAAGTATTGTCTTTAAAGGGGAGATTTTGAACATCAGCAAGTTGTGTTTTAACCTTAGCTCCTACACCTTCTTTGATAATTCTTTCTCTGGTAAGTTCCAGCATCCGGGGATCAATATCAGTGGCCATCACAAAATCGTTATATTCTTTTGCCAAAAGTACCGGAGTGTAGCCCGTGCCGCAACCAATAATCAAAATGTCTTGCAGCGGCCAGATCCCGCAACGCTTAATTAATTCTTCGGTAGCAAAGTAACCGCCATAATGTTCAGTGATACCAAAACGTTTCCAAATATCACCAGCATAAATTTGCGGCTTGTCTGGTTTTCTCTCCATCTAATTTTATTTACATCTAAGGTTACCTCAGGAAGTTTAAATATAAGTAAAGTTTAGGTTAGTATTGGGAAAGAGAAAAATCTAAATTTCCCAAAGCTGCAGGTTTAGGTGCGTTACAACAGTGAGCTTGTCGAACTGCTCACAGTTATAGGTTGCCATAAGTTTGCTGAAGGTGTAAAATCTGCTTCATGTCAGAAAGAGCAGAAATAGAGCTAGGGCTAGGACCATTAATGACCTATGAAGCCCAACTTGGTTGCCCGATAACAAGGCAAAGTGCACGAGCCCTATTTTGCCCGTATGCTAATGAATGCGAGTTGCCCGTAATCCAGATAAAAGCAGAGGATCATGAGCAGGCTCAAAGACTCGTAGGAAATGAAGCCTTTACCGATCCAATACCGGATTGTTTGTTGGGAAAACCTTATCTGACTAAAGTCTCTGGGAACCTAATGCTATTACGGCGAGTGGATGCAGCTTAATTTCCCCAAAAGCAGTAATGCCTTTGTCTCATAGTTATTTGACATATTTACTGAATAATGTTATAAATTATTAGGATATGAAAAATATTTTAATTTTAAATTTGCATAACACCTATTACACCGCCTTAATCTTTGGCGGTGTTCATCGTAGAGTTTAAAGCTATTTATAAAAGATATCCCACTTAATGAACCCGCCAAGAGGCGGGTTTTTTAGTGGGTTAAAGTCGTAAATCGACATTAATGGGATAACTACAAACTAATCCGCGTACAGCGGGTGATTTTAATTCTGTGTTATCCCAGGAAAGGAGGTGATAAAAATGAATAGAGAAATACAAACAGTTGGTATTGGAGAAGTATTTTTACCTGTATCAAGATCGGGTGATATCGATTTTCAGATATTTGGTAAGAATATAGTGGGTAGATTTGAGCTTAATATTGCGGAATTAGGACGCAGAAGCTCTATCCCTTTTGTGGTAGGACTTAACTCGGGAGTTAAGGATGATCGGAGCGGGCTTTTACACAGACTCCATGTTGAGTCGGATCGAAAGCGGCTTACACAAAGGCAATTAATTGAAGTCCGCGAGAGAGATTTTTTGGGCCTTAAATGGCAGAAGGGACTTTTCTTTCCGGAGGTTTTGGCAGTGGCACAGCGGCTACGTTTGCACCTGATGCGACCAGAAGGAAGGTTAGAACATGAGCCTGATGAGGAGGCACTGAAAAAAGGCGCAATAGAGTTTTCCCCGAGGCCTGCTGTTGAAGATACGGGAGCGTTGGTGATGGTCAGGTGGAGGTTTATCCTGGCCGACTAAAAGAATTCAATGGGATGGCTAGGGACGTGCTAGCCATCTCAAATTATAAATATGAAAAATAAATTTTTACAACTGAATAACTATGCTTATTTTAGCCTACCGAAAGGGGGTGCATTTTTAGTGGTTAAATAACTTTTTAAAGCTTTACCAACTAGATTTAAGCCCCCGCAAAGGGGGCTTTTTTTATGCAAATTTTGAAAGGAGGTGATAAAAATGAATCTTGAACATGAACAAAGATTAGCTCCTCGTGAGTTAAGAATGGTGCAAAAAAGACAGTGGACTGCCGGTGAGCTGGAGAGGGAGGTGATTAGGTGTGGATTTGAAATTGTCCCAGGGGGAAGACACGCTCATCATGTTGTCCGTATCGATCCTGAAACAGGCAGGAGAGGTTTTATTGGTTGTTTGCCTGGGCACCGGGGAAAAAACGTTCCCATTGGTACAGCCCGTGACCTGATCAACCGATTAAGGCAGGCCATGATGGAAGAAAGGAGTTAATCTTATGTATCGGCTAGTGCAAAAATCCAGGCTGAAAAGTAAATCCGAGTAAGCCTGGATTATGCCAGGAACTCCCTAAAAGTCATAATTGCCTTGAGCTTACAGAAGGGATAAAATTTGTTCAAAATGAACCTAGAAAATCATGTGCTTGTTTTACCTGGTTTAAGTGGTGATAGTGAAAGGGTTAAAGCTCTATTAAAAAACCTAAATAGTCCCCAGCTTAATTTTCACCTAAGTACTGCGGCAAATTGGAATAATTTCTCCGAAGATATTCAAGCCAAGATTAACAGGATAGAAAGTGAAGTTTAGGTGAAAATTAAGCTGGGGAAAGTATCAATTATCGGTATCAGTGGTAGCGGGAGTTTGGCAGGTCTTGTCTATTTAGAAAGGGAAGGGGAAGTAGAGAGGGTAATCAATGTTTGTGGTCGTTTAAGACCGAGAGGTATTCCGCCTCTTTGGTTGACTTCTTTAAGAAACCCTACCTTCAAGAAATCTGTATTGGCATTCCAGGAAAGGGAGCCGGAACTAACTGAAAGTGATAGAAGAAAATTCTTAATCTTTCAGGCAAAATTTGATGAGTTGGTGCCCGGGTCAACCAGCTATTTAAAGGGCGCCCAAATAATTCACCTTTCTGCTGTTGGGCACATGTGTGCCATAAAAAGTGCATTTTTGGAACACGGCAACCAGATGATAGATTTTTTGAGATGAATAAAAAGTCCGAGCAGGAATTGTATGAATTAAGTGTACAAAAAACA
>JAMCZZ010000028.1 GCA_023484645.1 Patescibacteria group bacterium | reverse complement strand
GGTGTTCAAACTAAGCCTAAACATGAGATCTATTCCTTGTTTCTTAATTTTATACCCTTATCAATTGCCTTGTAAATTTTATCCAGAGTTTTTTTAATTGTTGTATCTTTTATGAATAAACCGCTTGAACCTAAAACAAGAATATCCGCTCCAGCACCAACCATAAGGGGAACAGTTTCTTCATTAACATTCCCGTCAACAGAGATTTTGACTTCCGGTTTTAATTTATTGATTATCGCTTTTAACTCTTTCACTTTGCGGATAGTCTGCGGTACAAGCGGTTGTCCTTTATAGCCAGGATCAACCATCATGAGAAGAACAACATCAATATCTTCAATAACATATTCTAAAGTCTGCAGTGAAGTACCAGGGGAAAGAGCAAGGCCTACGTTTATCCCAGGAGTATCATTTTTAATTTTCATTAGATCGCGATGGATGTTGCGGCTGCCTTCTTGATGAATAGTAAAAACATCTTTATCTTCTGTGACAAAAGCTGAAAAAATGGTTTTTGGCTCCTCCATCATAATATGATAATCAGATTTTAATTTAGTCTGATTCTTAAAAGTGTTTATTATGGAAGAACCCATGGTAAAGTCGGGAGCAAATCTACCGTCTACAATATCAAAATGAAGATAATCAAAAGGATGTTTTTCAACTTCTTTTAATTGTTGACCCGCTTTAAGCCAATCAAAACACATTAATGATGCTGAAAGCGATATATTATTATACATTCTTTTCTCCTGGGCAAATAATAACTTTTAAGGCATCCCCTGAAGAAGCCATCTCTAAGGCCTCTTCAATATCGCTCAGAGAATATAAATGGGTAATGAGTTTTGATAAATCGATACGACCGCTCTCAAGTTGCTCAAGGGCTTTTTTATGTTGCTGCGGCGTTGAACCATGCGATCCGGTAATATATGCTTCTTTATAGTGGATATCATTAGAGTAAAAAGTGATTGGCGGAGAAGTTTTAGGCAAACCGCCAAAAAGGTTAACTACTCCACGTTTTGCTAACATAGCAATGGCTTGCTCATGGGTTTCTTGTACGGCACAAGCAGTAAAAACCATATCGGCTCCTCGCCCATTTGTGAGAGTCATCACCGCTTCAACAGGATTAACTATGGTTGGATTAATGACTTCCTTAACGCCAAATTCATTCTTTGCCCGCTGCAAACGACTTTCATTTGGGTCAATCATAATAACTTGCTTTGCTTTGTATGTAGGCGCTAAGAGTGATAAGAGGAGTCCAATAGGACCAGCACCAAAAATAACAATTGTGCAATTTTTTCTTTCATCCATCAAACCACGTTCATAGCCGTTTATACAGCAGGCCAGAGGCTCAGCTAAAGCAGCTATTTTGTGATCAATTTTCTTATACTTATGAATTGGCCCGCCGTTCACAACTAGAGGATCCAGAAGAATATATTCCGAAAAACCGCCCTCAAATTGATAGCCGATAGCGTAGTTAGTATCGCAACAATTTGCCATTCCTTTTTTGCATTGATCACATTTGCCACAAGGAACGTCAGCACCAAGTGCTATCGTATCACCAACCTTAAAATCTTTTACACCCTTGCCCACACCGACCACTTCTCCGGCAATCTCATGGCCTATAATTTGGGGATAGTTAATCCGAGGATTTCCATGATTTATAATCCTGATATCTGATCCACAGATGGCACATGCGTATACCTTAACCAACAAAGAGCCAGGCGTAATATCGGGCATATCATGTTCTCTTAACTCAACCTTTTGGGGCCCGATAAGAAAAGCGCTTTTTCTTTTTTTAGTCATACTTTATCTCTCGCTTACAAACATTCACATTTGTATTTATGGTATCAGAGTTACCTTTTGATGACAACAGTGGAAGCTGCTCTTTATAAGTTTGAGATAAAGATAGAATCACTTTTTTATACGCCAGGCCTTAAAAGAAGTTGAGGAATACAGAGCGGTCGCCTAGGCGACCGCTCTTCTAATTATACAAAATGGTCTCCAGAGCAAATTTGCTCCAGAGACCATGTGTTTCCTCCCAGATTCGATCAGGGCTTACGGTAGAAGGTGGCTGTCATTTCGCACCTGACAGTATCCTCCTTGATCACGATGTATTGAGCACCGGCATCGGCCGCCTTGCCTTGAAGGTACAACTGGGTATAGTCTTTACTTTGCCGTTCAACGGCAAGCGGCGATTCGCCAGTCCAACAGTGCGGGTGGCCGTCCCACTCTGCCTTCGCCTCTCCGACCTTGACCAGACCCTTTTCGTGAACGTAGTTGTCATCGATAACACCGACGCGGCAAGCGGCGATGTGATCGATAAACTTACTCACTCGGGTGGCACTTGAGCCATCAAGCAAGAGATGCCTTTGGGCCTCAACAGAACGAGACCTTGTCTCTCCTGTTATGATGCTCTTAAGCAAATCCTTTAACTCCTCAGTGGTGCGTGCCTCAGAACAGACTCCTTCGCTTACCCACGGAAAGACCGGAGCAACTCCGCTGGTTCTTTCCATGTAGATCTTTTCGATCATAGGAATGACGAAGTTGACTGATGGTATGCCCATTGCCGAAGCTTCCCCGAGAGCGGTGGAGTAGGTAGCGACAACCGCATCAGATGCGGCCATCACTTCCTCGGTAGTAAACTTATCTACCGTTTCTACTGTCTGACCGGAAAGAAGCTTTTTCTCCTTCAAAAAACGTTCGTTCTCCTCCGGGTCGGCCTTTATACCTGGATGCGGTCGTATTGCAACGAGCGCCTTAGAACCGAGCTCCTTGAAAACTTTGGTGAACTGCTCGAGCACCTCAGCAGCACCAAACTTTTCGGTCAGAAGAGTGATAAGAAACCGATCTTCGGCGATACCGAGCTCTTTGCGTATGCGGGCCCGAATTTCCGGCACATTCAGATGGGTCAACCGGTCGAAAGCCGGATATCCGGTCTCCACAATTCGCTGGCCATGCTCAAATTCCGGCCACAGCTTTTTGATCACTGCAGTGTTGGCCAGTCCGCCAGAGGTGATGTAGTTGGGTCTAATATCGGTCCAGTCGTTGGTCAGGGCGCTAGATACAGGATAATCAGATAGAGCAATGATTGTGCCCTTATAGTCCTCAGCCCGCAGAGCGCGAACCATCTTTGCACCGATCGACCCAGGAGAATCAAGCGACGTCAACAGGAAAGAAGGCCTTTCACTAGTCGACGCCAAGACAGAAGTCGGGTCATCACAAACCTCATACTCTGTCACGCCGGCTTCCTCAAGGAACCTTGGCGCAACACCGTTAGCGAAGATTCTTATCTTAAATCGCCCAGCCTGCTCCAACTTCCGAAGAACTTGAACTACCCCTTTTGTACCGCCTGTGTCCTTGCAGCAAGCCCAAATCTTTATCTCTACCATTTCTCTTCCCTCGCTTTCTCGTTTTCCGGTAAGATTACCGGTGAGTTATATTAACATATAAGCATTATCTTGTCAATCAAAAATCGATGGCTGTTCATTGCCATTCCCATAAGAATCCCTCTCTGATAGGAAACCGCTAAAGCCACCTTTCAATATTGTAGCTTTTAGTGCAAATAGCATCAAAAACTATGCCTTCCATCTTCATTAGTTCTTTATATTGCTCGATGTCCCTGTCCCGCCCTTGTAGTTCGGGCGAAACGAGACAAAGCTTTAAGCCGGCACCTTTTAATTGATCGTAAGTTTCCCTATCAAGAGGAAATTTTGAAAAACAATCAACCCAAACCCAGCGGACGCGATCCTTAACCGCTAAAACACTATCTAAACTTTCGAACTCAGAAAAACGGACTGCAATATTCTTCTCCTCTTCCTTGCTTAGAGCAATAACCATCGGGAAAGAAGAATCAAGAAAAAAATAATCTCCAATATCATACTTTTTAAGCAATTCTACCACTCTTGGCTCTATGCGTTCGCTTTTTATGTTAATGATCATTGTCCCATGATTATAGTGCTTCAAATATTCTTCAAAATCCTCACCCTTATTAAAAGGCTCATGCTCCATAATAATTTTGCCGTTATCGCGGTCTCTTAGATCTATTTCAACACCCAGATAGGCTGGAAGTTTTTTTAATTCATCAACAGTGTTTATTCGATGAGCGATAAAAATAGTAAATCCATTTGGTGTACGTCTTATTTCCTTTTTTAGTTCCCAACTGAAACCGAGTGTTCTTTTAATTAGTTTCCATTTCGCAGCCAAGCCGGTGTTCCAGCTCGAAGTGCCATGGATTCGTTGAGGGAAATAGACAGGCAAACGCACGATCTTCATTCGTCGCCTTTTAGCCAAGGCGTAAGCATAAAGGTCAAGGGAGAAATCATGAGGTGGATTTTTCCAGCTCTCAAAAAAAGCATGGGAGAAAACTGTAGGCTGACTATTGATATCGCTCAATCTTACCTGGAGCAGCAAGGACTCAAAAATACTCATTCCAGTAGTAAATAAAGAATCGAAACGAGATCGGTTTAATCTCTTTCCCTTAATAAACAAATTGTAAGGTTTGTTTAAATTATCGATAATATCCAATGCTCGAATTACATCAGCCGGGTCTGTTTGCATATCAGCGTGAGTCCACCCTAAAAACCGCCCTTTGGCGGTTTTTAATCCAGCTAAAATACCAAAGCCATAGCCCTGATTAACCGGAACTTTAACTGTCCGAGCAAAACGGTAACGAGGAAGAAGCTCTGCAAGGATCGATTCGCTATTATCTGTTGAACCGTTGTCCACTAAAATGATTTCGATGTCTGGGCGGTTAATAACTTCATCAAAACGTTTAAGGACCAGCGGAATGTTTTTGGCTTCGTTGTAACAAGGAACTACGATTGAAAGAGTAATTTGAGATAATGGTTTAGATATATTCATTTCTTAATGAAATCATTATTTAGAAACTTATTTGAATTAGTAGAATATTCGACCCTGGCTCCCAAAATTGACGAATAAACATCTATTGTATTTGGATCATCTGATTTAGGTTTAATAAAACCATTCGGCAAAACATAGTCAGATCGATTGAAATTTTTTGAAACTAGAGGCGTAATATCCATCTTGTAAAAATGATTATCCATATCTGAAATCCTTAATAGACTAATAAGGGAGAAATTCAGCGTTATCATCATTATTAAAGCAAGAATGATTGTTGAAGCAAGCACCGGCTTCTTGTGAGCAAAGGTGAATAGGTAAATTCCGAGCACTGCCCAAAGAGCAACATCTAAAGTGATAAAAGTTGCAGGTCCCTTGGCGGTAAATGGAATCCCGGAAAGGTTTATGGCTATTGTACCGAGAATAAGAACGAGCATGATAAATTTTATTTCTCCTGATCCATCTTTATGCTTTTTATTTATTAAATATATTAGAAGCAGTGAGATCGCCAGGTAAGGCAGAACGATTTCGTAAAAAAGAACAAGATCTATTGGTAAAAAGAAAAGATGAATAAATATAAAGAACAAAGGGATTAGGAAGCGGGCAAAAAAAGTTTTGTTTTCAAAAATAATTTTTATTAAGTAGTAAAAACCTATAAGCAGCAATACCACCAGAGTTGCGATTAATAATGCCGAGCGAACGTGGGAGGCCATCACCTTATCAAAAAATCCGATGTTCCGAAAAAAGAAAAAAGCAATCGATTGTTTGTAAATACGAAATTCAATCAAACCCATGAATTTATAAGACGCCAGCACAAAAAACCAGCTATGCTCAAAAGTCCCCTTAGCGATAAAAGAGGTAATTTGATCAGACGCAGTTGAGTCTTTAGCGCTAATAATGGTAACTAGATTATAGAAAGCAAAAAGTGTCAACATTACTGCGTCAATCGCTCTCGGCGCCAATTGCCCGCGGAGGATCGCGGCGCCATCGATTAAATATTTTTTGAAATTCAAGTAAGCAACGCCACGAATTAAGTATCCAATGGAGCAGACAATTAATAGAATAGCGATCGGCATCAAACGAAAAGCACTTGCCCCAAGAATTAGGCTGAATAATAGTACTTCACGCCACCTTTTACGGTGAGCAGAAATCAATAACTGGACCATCGCGAAAACAGAGAACAGACCGGTAGTCATAAAATTCCAGTTGATCGAATAGGAGAAAAAGGTAAAACCAATGACAAACCAAGCAGTCAGCATTAAAACAGATCTGATTTTTGTTCCATAAAAGAACAAAAAGATTTCAGCAAAAGAAAGAAGCACAAAAATCATAAGAATAGTTTGAGCAATCCAATAAGAGAATAGGCCGGGTGTTTTTATTAGACCCATAGTGACACTTCTGGCGCCGGAATTGAAGAAATGATACTGCGACCATTCATTTGGCTCCAAGTTAGAGATCTTGAGACGGCTAAAATAATCAGCGTTTAGCATTTCTGTAGATTGGGAAGAATAATAAGAGTAATGACGATTGAATAATATGTCCATATTACTGCCTTGGTGTTGAAGAAATACTTTGGCAGGATTGTTAAACAGAAATATAATTACACCAATAGCAAACAATATTAGATAAATGTTTTTAGATTGCTTATTCAGCCTTATCTTCCACTGCGCACGCCGTAAGTCTGAGACGGCGAGAATGATCCCACCCAGAATAAAGATGATGATGGTTGGCCGAATCAAACCAGCACAATAGTTCGCTAAAGCGCCGACAGCCATCCCCGATATTGAGAGTCCAACTAAAGTGGCAGTGAAAAAATTTGCTATACCCAGCCGTTTACCATAGGGGTAATGGATAATAGCAGCAAAAATAATTAATATGTAATCAATAAAGGAAAAATAAGGCATAACTAAAGACAATCGTTCACTACCAAACGAGCGTTAATTTTTTTAAAAAAAACTTTAACTGTAAAATAATTGGTAAAGGCGGCGATGATGGCAGCCAGCCAAAATGAGACTTTAATATTAGCAGTTAGATGGAAGAACAGAGAATTGATTATGGCATTAAGGATAATTAAGACAGTATAAACAGCGAGGTACTGACTATAAAACTTAATATTTTCTTTTTGCTGGTTGTTGAAATTAAAGCGGGAATTTAAGAGATAGTTAACACTAACACTAACTATTGAGGACATAATCTTGGAGATCATGACGTGGCCTGAAAGATGCCAAAGGCTTAAGTAAATAAAATAATCGATAAAAACACAAAGCACTCCAATGAGGGAAAAAATAAAGAAATGCCGATATTTTTTCATTTGTACACCTGCTTAAAAGTACGATATTTCTTATCAAGTACGTTCACCCACCCCTTCTCAATTGTCGGATCTTTTTCCAAAGAATAGGGATGCCAATCACATTTATGAAAAAAGCTCTGCCAATATTCATAAGTTTTTAATTCATCTGGGGTTCCCCAGCAAGAAAAGTGATCTACTTCAAATACTTTTACGTTCAGTCCTTTTTCAACTAAAACATTAATACAACTATCAAGATAAAATTCACCTTTTATTCTAATGTTCTTTTTGTACATTTCCTTCAAGGCATCAAGAAAATATTTAGTCTTACGAAAATACATCGCTCCAGTAAAAGCATGATCATCAAAGGGGTTGTTAGAAATAGGGACTTTTACTGAAATGCCTTCAACTTTATTATTTTTCCCTACTTTTATCCATCCATACATCTCTGGGTGAATTTTGGAATTAGGATGATGCCGAAAACTCCAAACAATAGCATCTACTTTTTTGTCATCCAACAAATTTTGATATTTTTTTCTATCCCAAAGTGCGCCAAAATCACAAGCACCAATCATAAGAGGTGAATCAGGATCAGCCCCCTTGAGCCCAACCTCAATTGTACAAGCTTGGCCTTCAGTGACTTTGTTTAATTTAACAATCTTTGCGTTAGGATAACTTTCCTTAATTTTGTGTTCAAGAGGATAATTCTCGAGATGCTCTTTCAAGCAAATAAATATTCTTTTTTCAGCATCCGGGAGACTCTCTGAAGCTTGAATTATCATGGGTTTGCCTGATAACTCAATAAGAGGTTTTGGAGTTTCATATCCTGCCCCAACAAATCGGCTGCCCTTGCCCGCCAATGGGATTAAGTTTATGCTATTTTTTTCGACCTTAATTTTTTCATAGCCGTTAATAGCATTTTGAAAATAATTAGACCAACCCCGAAAATTTTCAATATCAATTGGGATACCTAGACTAACCAAATGTTGTATCTCATAAATTGACACTTTTAATCCATCCTGAAGCAAGAGAGGATAAACAAGGCTAATATAGTATTCTCCCTTGAGGTTGATATTAAGATCCATTAATTGTTTAAAATATTTTTTTACCAGAGAGCCATTTTTAAAATAATACGTTCCGTCAGAAGCATATTCACGATCAATGTCTTCAATGGGCTTCTTTTCTGTCATGCTTGTCATCCACTGTTTTAATGAGTTGGACAAGGCATAATTTGTCCCCGTAAACATATTTGGATGAAACCCGCGGTTGGCCGAGATTGCAGCATCTGCTTTTCTACTTCTTGTATGAGCAAGAAATTTATCAAAGTCCCAATATTTATAAGTATCAACATGCTGGACAATTATTTCGTCATTATTATCAATATAATCAAAAGCTTGCGATACAGCATAAACCGGTCCTTTTTTATGCGGTTCTATGCCAATAATCTCGCAAGTGGGAGCAATTCTTTTTAACTCTTCCTCCAACTTTGTCTTTTTAAGATGGTCATTATTGCAAACAAATAAAATTTTAGAATCCTTTGGATACAGGCTGACGATGTATTCCACCATCGGTTTTTCGTTAACACAAACCAAAGGTTTAATATCTTTATAGCCTGCGTCAATGAACCTTTGGCCGACTCCGGACATTGGGATAATTATTTGCATTGTGAGATTACTTTATTTAATGATGTATAATTTACCACCGTGTTATTCTTAGAGCTTTCATACCCTCTGATGTATTCTTATCTATCGTTTTTGAAGATGTTGTTATTTTACTGCATCTGTTCAGATCCGCTTCCACCATCATTTTAACTAATTCTTCAAACTTGATTTTTGGTTCCCAGCCAAGAACTTTTCGCGCTTTATCCGATTTACCCATAAGAGTGAAGAGTTCGGCCGGCCGTTTGAATTGAGGATCAAGAACAATATGTTTTTCCCAATCTTTTATTCCAACATAATCGAAAGCAATTTCCAAAAAATCTTTTATTGAATGAGTTTCACCTGTCGAGATAATAAAGTTGTCGGGTTTTTCCTTTTGCATCATTAACCACATTGCTTCAACATAGTCTCCCGCAAACCCCCAATCGCGCTTACTGTCAATATTGCCAAGTCTAATTTCATTTGACAATCCTAATTTTATCTTAGCGACGCCCTGAGATATTTTTCGTGTTACAAAATCCACCCCCCTAATAGGAGATTCGTGATTAAACAGGATGCCATTAGTGCAAAACATATTATAACTTTCACGAAAGTTTATTGTCATCCAATACGAGTAGAGTTTGGAAATAGCATAAGGGCTTCGGGGATGAAAAGGGGTCTCTTCTGTTTGTATGCCATTAATATGGCTGTTACCAAACATTTCGCTAGTCGAAGCTTGGTAAAATTTTGTTGTCGGCGAAAAAAGCTTTATCGCATTAAGAAGATAAAGAACACCAAGAGAATTTATCTCTGTTGTGATTTTCGACTGGTCCCATGAAGCACCCACGAACGATTGGGCGGCTAGATTGTAGACCTCATCTGGCTGGAATGTTTTGATAATATTGATGAGAGACGCCTCGTCATTCATGTCGCCTGGTAGAAAATTAATATCATTAGTAATTCCAAGATAATCAGTATTCTCATAGTTTGGCACAGAATAGCGGCGTATCAAGCCATAGACGTTATATCCCTTATCCAATAGTAACTTAGCAAGATAAGGTCCGTCTTGACCCAGTATCCCTGTGATTAGAGCTGATTTCGTCATATTTTCCCTTAAAGATAATTGTTAACGCTAAAAAGAAAATAACACATCGAGTTTCCTTGATCAAGACCGGCCATTTAACGCTCATCTCTCAAGATGCAGCAACTCGATCTGCTAGTGATGTTAATTTAATTTGTTTTTTATATTCACGAATCGAAGTGCTAATTAATCCCCTTTGAAGAAAGATAGTGGCAATATTGTTCGTGATGATAAAAATTAAAATTAACTCAATAGAAACAATTTTAAGGTAAATCATTATTCCGTATGCAAGCAAATTAACTATGTTTAATAAATTATTATAAAAAACATATTTCCTATAAATTGTTTTGGAAAGGCTTATGACGATTGAGTTATAAACACTAGAAATTGCATTTGTAGTCCCTAAGATGCCAAATCCAACAATATAAACTAATTTTATGCCGTATTCATTGCCATAAAGCTTTACTATGCAAAAAGTTAGAAACATAATAAGCAGGAGGAGCGGAATAAAACCAAAAAAAATTAATTTATTTAATTTTTTAGTAAAGCTCTTATCTCTATCGCCTGCGGCTAAAGGAAACAAGACATTGTTAAACATTTTTACTAATAGAGAAATTATACTCACTGATGCAGCATAATAAGCAGCATATATACCTAACTTAGAGACATTGAGATATTTTGCGATAATAATTTTATCCAGAGATCCTAATCCTGTAACTAAAGCTGTATTAATAAAAAACAATTTTGCATAGCTAAATTGTTTTTTTAAGTACTGAAAGTCAAAATTACCTAGCAGCGGAAGTAAATGCAAAAGATAAAAAATAGATACAATTCCTGATCCTATCACAAGTGAATAAATATAATAACTATAATTTTGCTGTTTAAGCGTAAAGAAGAAAATCACAAAAAATATTGCGACACCCACAGCTTCGATAATTCTGCCGGTGCTTTGAAGCTTAAATAGTTTCATGCCCCTAATGGAAATATCAAACATTGTTTTTAGAGCAAAAAAAGCAGTAAACAGAAGCAAAAGCAGGAATGAAGTCTGATCCAGAGAATAATGATTTAATAATAATTTACGAAAGACTATCAATAAGGCGCTGATAAATATTGTATTTAAAATAATAAATACCGAAAAACTGGAAATACTTTTTGCCTTTTCAGCATTAGTTTTACCAGCTGAAATTACTCTTATGCCAGCGTTATCCATACCCAAAAAAATTGCGATGACAAGAAAACTGCTGTAAGTAACAATTAAGTTATATTTGCCATAATACTCCGGACCCATAAATCGACCGGCGATAATTACAACAACTAGGAGCAAGAAAGATGCAATAATACCGCCAAAAAATGACCACGAAAGGTTGCCCAAAAAAAGCTTCATCGTATTGCCCATCGAATGACCGAAAATCTTGAAATGTATATTTTCGATTAAGGTGATAATTTTATTTCTTAGTTTCAGCTTCATGTTTATCAATATAACAGTTCAAATTGAAATGATAAAGGCCGTCTTAATTTAAAATTAGGGCTTAACGCTTCAGCGTCAAGCCCATGTTCTAATCCAAATTCCTTACATCAGCAGTCAGTGGCAGCCAAGACTGCCTCCGCACACTGATAGATCGCCGGATGAAAATCACCAATGAGGATCGCTTCCGGCTTGATCCACTGGAGGCACTCGTATTCGTCATTGAACACGATCACTTCCCTCATTTCCGCCGATATCTCAGTCTGCATTACAAACGAAACGGTGTGCACTCCATGGTCGGCGGGAGGCTGGTGCCTCATTTTCCATGCAGCAGAGAAATCGGTCAGTCGGCTAAAGCGCTCCGGATCTATGTCAAGACCCAGCTCTTCCTTGATTTTGCGGCTTGCCGTCTTTTCAAAAGTCTCTCCGGGCCGTATTTTGCCGCCAATAATCCACCAATCCTTCTGCGGATCTCGAGTCCGCTTCGCCAGAAGGATTTTTCCGCCGCAAATGACTATGATATCCACACAAGCGGGCACCGTAGAGTCGAGATTTCTCCCATATTCCTCATCGGGAATGAAAACGGAATGATTCTTAAAGCCTTGCTCTATATACTGCCTAGTAGCCTCAGACATAAACCAACACCTTCTTTGCCTTGGATTTTCCGCACAAAGCGGACTCATATATATATCATAAATTTATACTTTGTCCAATATCTTTGACGGTTTTTGATTTGATTTATTGAATACTTAGCGCCGATTTGGTATCTTTGGGTTAGATAAATAACCTAGGAGCTCAAATGAAAGGTATAATTTTAGCAGGCGGCAGTGGCACACGGCTTTATCCAATGACAATGGCAATGAGCAAACAGCTTTTACCCATATATGACAAACCAATGATCTACTATCCTCTCTCTATTCTGATGCTGGCTGGCATTAAAGAAATTTTGATTATTTCAACACCTCACGATTTGCCGAATTACAAAAAACTTTTAGGCGATGGATCTAATTATGGAATTAAATTATCATACGCCGAGCAGCCTTCTCCAGACGGCTTAGCTCAGGCTTTCTTGATTGGAGAGGAGTTTATTGGAGGTGATGACGTGGCACTAATCCTCGGAGATAATGTTTTATATGGCAGCGGTCTCACAGGTCTTTTAAAGGAGGCTGCAAGCAATAGGGATCGTGCTACTATCTTCGGTTATTATGTAAACGACCCAGAAAGGTTGGGTGTTGTTGAATTTGATAGTAAAGGTAAAGTATTATCTGTTGAAGAAAAGCCAGAGCATCCAAAAAGTAACTATGCAATAATTGGACTCTACTTCTACAATAATGATGTCGTAAATCAAGCCAAAAAAGTAAAGCCTAGTGATAGAGGCGAATTGGAGATAACCGACTTGAACCGATTGTATTTAGAGGAAGGTAGACTTGATGTTAAATTACTAGGCCGAGGTTTTGCTTGGCTAGATACCGGGACAGTCGACTCTTTAGTTCAAGCTAATGAATTTATACGTATTGTTGAAGAAAGACAAAACGTGAAAGTAGCCGCACTAGAAGAAATTGCCTTCAATAATAAATGGATTGACAAGAATCAGTTGTTAGACTCGGCCGAAAGATATGGAAAATCACCTTATGGTCAATATTTAAAGAGTGTAGCTGAAGGAAAAGGAAGAACGATTAAATAACTTCAAGCAAAGAATAAAGGAACAAACAAATGATTGATGGAGTAAAAATAAAAGAGCTAAAAGTTTGGCAAGATAAACCCGACCTAGAACAAGAGAATGTAAAACCTGGTATTTTTACAGAGGTTCTAAGAAATAGCGAGGGTTTAATAAAAAATTTCGCTCAAACCAACTTTTCGATCGCTTACAAAGGCACTATTAAGGCATTTCACTGGCACAAAAATCAAGACGATCTCTGGTTCATTGCCTCAGGGAGTG
Source organism: Patescibacteria group bacterium (assembly GCA_023484645.1). Next base: position 97,613 of record JAMCZZ010000028.1, on the reverse strand, counting down.
CAGCAATTGTTCTGTACGATCAAAGAAAAGGTTCTTCTACTTTTGGCGAGACACAAGTTATCGAAGCGGGAGAAAACAATTATAAATTAGTTTTAATACCAGTCGGCGTCGCTCATGGTTACAAAGTTTTATCGGATGATCCTTGTCTTCTTTTCTATCACGTAACAAAGGAATATGACAGAGAGAATCCTGATGAAGAACGAATAGATCCATTTGATAAAAAGATAAACTTTAATTGGGACTCTCTAAAAGAGGAGTAATATGAAAATTTTAGTAACTGGCGGGGCCGGTTTTATCGGTTCAAATTTTATTCTTCATATGATGAAGAAATATCCTGATTATAAGATTGTTAATTTAGACAAACTTACGTATGCAGGCAACTTGGAGAATCTAAAATCGGTTGAGAATAATCCGAACTATTCGTTTATTCATGGGGATATTTGCGACCCTGAAACAGTAGAAAAAGCAATGGATGGATGCGATATGGTTGCCCACTTTGCAGCCGAATCTCATGTTGACCGTTCAATCACCGGACCGGCAATATTTGTAGAAACAAACGTTATTGGGACACAGGTTCTTTTAGACGTAGCTAAAGAGAAAAACGTTAAGCGTTTCCATCATGTCTCGACCGACGAGGTATTTGGCGCATTACCCTTAGACAATCCTGAAATTAAATTCGATGAAAAAACCCCTTACAACCCCCATTCTCCCTACTCTGCCTCAAAAGCAGGCTCCGATCACATCGTAAGGGCCTACTTTGATACCTATAACTTACCAATTACAATTTCAAATTGTACTAATAATTATGGGCCTTACCACTTTCCAGAAAAAGTGATTCCCCTCTTTATTACAAACGCAATGCAAAACAAGCCTCTGCCAATTTACGGCTCCGGAAAAGCAGTTAGAGACTATCTCTTCGTGACGGATCATTGCGAAGCAATAGATTTAATCCTACATAAAGGAAAAGTTGGTGAAACTTATTGTGTCGGTGGAGACTCAGAAAAAAATGGTTTAGAAGTGGCCGATACTGTTTTGAAATTATTGGAAAAACCATTATCTCTAAAAACTTATGTTGAAGACCGTAAAGGCCACGACATGCGTTATGCTATGGATCACTTAAAAATTTCTAATGAACTAGGCTGGAAACCATCCATAACTTTTGATCAAGGGATTCAAATAACCATCGAGTGGTACAAAATGAATGAAGATTGGTGGAAACGAATTGTCTCTGGAGAATATTTAGATACGAACAGACAAACAGCGAATGAAAAGGAAGCAAGTGAGTAAAATTTTACTTGGATTAACTACTACGCCCGGCTCAGACTGGCGGGAAAAAGTTTCTGAAATAGATCGTTTCGGCATTAAAGAAGTCGCACTATTTCCTACATATTTAAAGCCAGAAGAACGACAAATTCTTTATCAAATACTTGAAAAGACAAGTTTGGAAAGTATTGCTTTCGTCCACTTAAGGCAGGATTTTGATGTGAAAGAAGTCGATTACCTTGCAAACCGATATAAAGTGAAACTCTTTAATATTCATCCAGATATTGAAGGCATCAAGGGCTTAAAAAAGATTGAAAAATATCGTGATCAAATATATTTAGAGAATCTAGAAAATAATATGGACGATATAGCCAGCAACTTAGATAAATGCGCTGGAATTTGTATAGATTTTTCTCATTGGGAGGCGGCAAAAAGAGACAGCGCCAGAAGAGATTATTCAAAATTTGTTTCGTTGATAAACAAGAAAAAAATCAAATTCTGCCATATCTCAGGCATCTTAGATGCACCTAGGGATTTCCCATGGGATCCCAGCAAATTGCCTACTCACTCTTGGCACTATATGGAGGATGTTAAGAATTTAAACTACATAAAAAATTATACTGAATACTTACCAGAGATCTTGGGTCTTGAGTTAGAAAATTCGTTTGAAGAGCAGCTTAAGGCGAAAGAATATTTAGAAAAGTTAATAAGCAAATAATTATTGTTCGAGTTTATCGAGAACTATTAACGGCAGACTTCTCGACTTCACTTCGCTACGCTCGAAGGATAAAAGGATAATATTATGAAAGAAAAGATTTTAGTAACTGGTGCTAAAGGCCAGCTTGGTAAGAAAATAATTGAGTTATTGGGGAATGATTATGATTTGGTTTTAACAGATACTGAAGAAATGGATATTACGGATAAAGATAAAGTTTTTGAAGTTGTTGGCAAAGAAAAGCCGATCGCAATAATTCATGGCGCTGCTTATACTAGAGTCGATGACGCTGAAGAAAAAATCGATCTTTGCCGAAAAATAAACGCCGAAGGCTCAAAGAATGTAGCGCTAGCAGCAGAAGCGAATAATACAATAATGTTGTATATTTCGACAGATTTTGTCTTCGACGGAAAGAAAAAAGCTCCATATACCGAAGAAGACGAGACAAATCCTCTGTCTGCCTATGGGCAAACAAAACTCGAGGGTGAAGATTATGTTAGAGAGATTTGCTCAAAATATTATATTCTCCGAACTGCCTGGCTATTTGGAGAATTGCCGGAAGGTCACCCCGGCACCAATTTTGTCGAAGCAATGTTAAAATTGGCTGGAGAAAAAGATTCACTTAATATTGTCAGCGACCAAATCGGATCGCCTACTTACACAGGAGATTTGGTTAATGCAATAAAATTGCTAGTCAAAAGTTCTGCCCCTTATGGCATCTATCATATTTCTGGTACGGGCGAATGCTCGTGGTTTGATTTTGCAAAAGAAATTTTTGAGCAAACAAACACACAAATTGATATTAAGCCCATTACTTCTGATCAATATCCTCAAAAAGCTAAAAGGCCTCCGTACTCTTATTTAGATAAATCAAAAATTGAAAAAGCGCTCGACATCAAAATCCGCTCATGGCAAGAAATGCTAGCCGAATATTTAAATATTCGGCTCAAAAACGGATAACTAATTTAACAAATAACTAATGAACTAATTGTTTCGAATTCGTCTAATTCGCAAATTCGCTATTAGGATAATTCGCCATCCATTCTTGAGAAAAACAGCTTAAGCTGTTTTTCTGTATGTCCAAAGTTTGTTGCCGAAAAAGTTCCAAAAAGTTGCTGCGCCTGACGCAGCAATGAGAGCGATCAGCTTGCCTTGGTCCAATGAGAAACGAGTATATTTGAATGCATAATAATTTATAGCCCAACCAATTAAGCTGACAACCACAAATTTCACAAATAACTCAGTTCCATTTTTCAGTTTCTCACTACCAATGCTTTTCTTGAACTCTTTTTTAAAAGTCCAAACACTGTTCCAAAGATAAGAATTGAGAACAGCTGCAATAAATGCAATGGCTTTTGCAAAAGGCTCGGCATTCACTAAAATTGTGGCGGTTAGAATGTAAAAAATAATCCAGTCAACCCCAGTATTAGAAACTCCCACGACACCGAATTTAATAAATTGAACTAGCCCCTCTCCTTTTTTCATATAAGTCCTTTTTTTATTGAAACAATTATATTTTATCCTAAAATTAGTAATAATAAAACGCCAGATTTGACGCCGGCAATATTTTAAATATACAATTAAATAAACTAAACAATGGAGGAAAAATATGCTTGAAGTGAAAATTGAGAAAATTTTACCCGTAACAGAAGCAAGGGACTCTTTTAATAAATTAATCGATGAAGTTGAAGGCACTGACGAGCTATATGTTTTAACTAAAAACGGCAAGCCCGCCGCTGTCTTAGTGGGGGTTCATCATTTGGAAAAATTAACCGGCACAAGCGAGGAGGAACTAATGGATCAAACAAATATCGCTGCATCAAACGATGACAGCGGAGCACCTATAGCAGCAACGGATAGTTTAGGACAAGATACGTCCAGCGCAAATACTGCAACTACACCGGAAATTAAAAACGATCAGCTTGCAGGAGAAACGGCGGCGGTAGAAACAACACCAGAAGAAGCTCCTTCTTCTACTCCAATCGAGGCCAAAGAGCCTTCAGACAATACGATCGGTAGTTCTAATGCAGCAACCGCTGTAGAGAACCAGCAATCAGGAGCAACTGCCAACCCATTTGAAAATGCTGCTGCTCCTACAAGCACAGATAATACACCAGCAGAAGACCCTCTTGATTTCTTAAACGATTCCGATGCCGACCCAATACCAGCTACACCGGCAACTCCTGCTGCACCCGACTCTGCAATGAATACTCCTTCAGCAATGCCTCCTGCTGGCGATGCCACACAAGCAGAAGCACCAACAACAACCGGGCCTACTCCAATGCCCGCTCCGGAAGCACCTGCTCCAAATCCAACATTTCCACCAGCTCCCCCAACCCAGCCTGGTGTATAGTTAGTAGATAGTATATAGAATATGGATAACAGTTATTATAAAAAATCCTCGATTAATTCGGGGATTTTTTATAATGTCATTCTGAATCCGATCCGCCAGCTGGCGGAAGTGATGAAGAATCTAGGGCTTTCGCCTTTTTATTTATTCTGATGTGTCGATAGATATATAAAGCTATCAATAGTAGAACTATGATTCCAATCGCCAGATCAAAATTGTGCAACTTTTCTCTAATTAATTCCCAGTTGTTTCCCATTTTAATCCCAAGCCAAGCAAAAAGTGCTGTCCAAGGCAAAGCTCCCAAAGTAGTATAGATGGAAAATCTCTTCACATCCATCTTCGAAATCCCTGCAGGAAAAGAAATATAGGTTCGGATCACCGGCAAGAGCCTGCCAAAAAATACTGTCCAGTCACCGTATTTTTTAAACCAGCTGTCCGCCAAGTCGAGATCATGCTTTGATATTAAAATATACTTCCCATACTTCTCTATTAACGGCCGTCCGCCTCTGTAGCCAATCCAATAGGCCAAGAGGGAGCCAACCAAGTTTCCCAGAGTCCCCATAGCGACAACGACCCAAAACAGCATTTTTCCGTCTGCAACCAAAAAGCCGGAAAACGGCATGATCACTTCAGAAGGCATTGGGATTCCGCAGGACTCAACCAGCATTAAAATAAAAATTCCAAAGTAACCGATTTGATCAATCGTTGAGATCACAAACTGTGCTAAAACATTTATTAAATCAGTAACCATTTACCTCCTTATTTAGGCCACCTAGAGATCATTATCGATTTAGAAAGTTTTGGATAAATGTTTCGTAACTCTTGCCAAACCGCTTCAGTCACAAAAGGAACAAATGGATGAAGCATAATAAGTGTTTCCGAGAGAACTTTGATTAATATTTTTTTTGTATTGGCATTTAGCTTATCGTCTTCAAATTGAGATTTACTTGCTTCAATGTAAACATCGCAAAAATCGTGCCAGAAATAATCGTAAATCTCTTCACCGGCGTGAGAAAATCGATACTCGTCCAGCTTTTTACCGATCGACTTTTTTATCTCTTCATGTTTTTTTAATATCTCTTTATCTGGACCAGTTAATAATTTTTCATCAATATTTAAATCATCTATTTTTATTTCGCCAATTTCTCCGGTTTGGATGTCACCACTAGAAACTCGAAGCATTACAAAACGAGAAGCATTCCAGACTTTATTAACAAAATTCCTCATCCCTCTAATTTTCTCTTCTGAAATGATCGCATCGTTGCCGGCAGAGGTACCAAATATTAGAGACATTCTAACCGCATCGGTTCCATACTGTTCAGCCACCCCTAAAGGATTTATCACATTATCCTTAGATTTACTCATCTTTTGTCGATCTTTATCTCGAACTAATCCATGCATATAAACCTTTTTAAATGGCACTTCGCCGGTTTCGTATAATCCAAGCATTATCATTCGCGCGACCCAAAAAAACAGAATATCCCATCCAGTTTCCATTACATCAGTCGGATAAAATTTCTTAAAATCTGATGAAAATTCCTTCCTGAATTCATAAGTATATACCCAAACTTGTGTCTTTAGATTCACTTCTTTTTCAGGATTGTGACGCTTAAATGCAGCGATTAATTCATCAATATTTTCGTAAGTTTTATAGTGATTTTTATCATGCAAATCAATTTCTCCGACAATCGTTTTTCTCACATCAGAAATTATTGCTGATCCGAAAGTATTACCGGTCGAACTGTCTTCAAGCAAAATTTGATCACCGATTCTAATTCCATGATCTCTAAGTCTCCATGTGCTAGTCTTGCCATCCAAGACCTGAGGAACAATATCACTTGCAAACCCCATTCTTTTTTGAGTAGTCATTAAAGATGCAAACGGCCACTGGCCAGAAGAGAACCAAGTATCAAACACATCAGGATCTTGCTCCCAATTTTCAATATCGGAAGGAGCATTTTCGTCCACATGAATTTTTGAATTGTCATCCTTTCGATACCAAACTGGAATTTGTATTCCCCAAACAATCTGACGTGAAATATTCCAATCACGGATATTTTTCATCCAGTGATTGAATATCTTTTCAAACTTTTCAGTTACAAATTCAGTCTTTTTTTCCTTGACAGCTTTCATTGCGTCCATAGCTAGAGTTTTGCCTGATTTTTCACCCTTTTTATTTACAGCAATAAACCATTGAGGCAAAACTCGTGGTTCAATCACACTGCCGCATTTATAGCAAACTCCAACAGAATGAACATAATTTTCATCGATTTTTTCGATAAGGCCTTTTTTCTTTAAGTCTTCTACGACTTTAGCCCGCGCTTCCATAATTTTTAGCCCTTTGTAAGAACCAGCCTTTTCATTCATTCGTCCATATTGATCAATGACTTCAATGGCTTCCAAATTATGTCTTTTTCCTACCTCAAAGTCATTTGGATCGTGAGCCGGAGTTATTTTTACTACCCCCGCTCCAAACTTAGGGTCAACATGCTCATCCGCAATGATGGAAATTTCCCGATCAGTTAGAGGCAACTTGACTTTCTGTTCAACAAGATTAGCGTAACGCTTGTCTTTTAAACTAACTGCGACTGCAACATCGCCAAACAATGTTTCCGGCCTTACAGTGGCCAGAGTCAGAGGACCATACTTAATATAATAAAGAGGATCTTTTCTTTCTTCGTACTTAACTTCCAGGTCAGACAAAGAGGTTTGATGCTTAGTGCACCAGTTTACCGGCCGAAAAGATCGATAAGCCAAACCATCCTCATATAATTTCTTAAAAGTTCTATAAACGATCTTTTTAATATCTTCGTCAAGAGTAAATTTTTCTCTGTCCCAGTCACAACTTGCACCGAGTTTTCTAAGCTGATTTTCCATTACCTCTTTATTTTCCTGGGTAAAGTCGTACATCATTTTGTAAAGCTCTTCTCTTTCAATTTGAAAACGGCTTTTACCTTCTTTCTCGAGCTTTTTTTCAAATACAACTTGGGTTTCAAATCCTGCATGGTCCGCTCCTGGCAGCCACAAGGCTGACTTGCCTAAAAGTCTTGCATACCGAACCATTAAGTCCTCGAGAGTTACAAAAACGGCATGGCCGATGTGCAGAGAACCATTTGCATTCGGAGGAGGCATAATAATACAAAATGGATCCCCGTCAGGATTTATTTCAGGCTTAAAATAACCGGAACTTTCCCAGTTTTCATATAGTTTTTCTTCAAATTTCTGCGGCTCGTAAGCCTTTGGAATTTCTTTCATCACAATTAAGATATCACAAGAGAACGTTAACTTCTAGAACCAAGTTCTAGATTTGAATCAATCTCAATATCTTTCCAATTCGCCATGTCTCCCTTTTGCAAATGGTAAAAAGCTGCAAGACCAATCATTGCTGCGTTATCGCCAGTTAAATTATTGGGCGCAGGCAAAAATTTTATACTGTTATCCCTGCCTTGCCGGCAGGCAGGTGTTATCTGTATTCTGTCTGCCAACTCGCTTCTTAAGCGAGTATTTGCAGCTACTCCTCCAGCTAGCACAACTGCTTTTGGTTTAAACTTTTCCACCGCTCTCATTGCCTTTGTAACTAAAACATCTACGACCGCATCCTCAAAAGCAGCGCAAATCTGCATCTTGTCTTCGTCGGTAAGATTACGTTCTTTTTTGATATTTAAGATATATTGAAGCACAGATGTCTTAAGACCCGAGAAAGAAAAGTTAAAAGTTCCATCGTTTAGAATTGGCCGCGGAAATATGATTTCATTGTTATATTGCTTTATTGTTATATTGTTTTTGTTTTTTGAATCTTGAACATTTGAATTTGTTTCGGATTTCGATATTCGGATTTCAGATTTATCTCTAAATTGGTTTGCCAATTTAGAGACCACTGGCCCGCCAGGGTATCCAAGACCTAGAAGTTTGGCTACTTTATCAAACGCTTCGCCAGCCGCATCATCGATCGTCCCGCCGATTCTCTCATATTCTCCATGGTTTCGCATTAGAGTTAAGGAGGTATGACCACCTGAGACAGTTAATGTTAGAACAGGGAAATCAAATGCACCAAATGTCGGCATCGCTGAATAAATGTGCCCTTCAATGTGATTGACTGGGATAATTGGTTTATCAAGCGCATAGGCTATGGCTTTGGCAGCGTTGAAGCCAACCAAAAGAGAACCAATTAAACCAGGTCCGTTCGTAACGGCAATATGGGTAATATTGTTTTGTAAATATTTTATAGCTTCGGAATTATCCATCAATATGTCATCTTGAGCGTTAGCGAAGGATCTAGGCAAGGCCGCATGTTCGCTTTTCGCGTTAGATTCTTCACCACTAAATTCGGGCTCAGAATGACAAACATGTTTTGCTTGAAGCAATGCCTCCGTTATCGCCAGAACAATGTTCTCCATATGCGCACGTGATGCCACTTCCGGCACTACTCCGCCAGTCTTCGCATGCAGATCGATTTGAGAATTTACTATATTTGATAAAATGACCGGTTTCCCATCCTTTTCACCAATTACAGCAGCAGCCGTCTCGTCACAAGAGGTCTCAATAGCTAGAATTTTTATATCTTTTTTCATAAATAATGATTTGAGCGCCAGCGGTAAAGCTGCAGGCGCTCAGTTATGCCGACCGATTCATTTGATAATCACAAGAATTGGAACAAGCTCCTCTGCTTTGATGCCCCCAAAAAAGCCGATGAACATCGAGGCTACAATCCACAGAAAATCTGTTGCCTGAAGAGAGCTCCATGGGGCAGCACAAAGCACAGTAAGTGGAATTAACCCGCAGCAAATTGCCAACGGATGAACCGTCTTGTTATGCCCATACCTCACAATCAAGAAAGTGCCCACGAATGATGCAAATCCCATTACCCAATGGTTACCAGGAAACACAATCACAAAGCAGATCCCACACACCATCCACGAGATGATACCTATCATAATCATGGCGATTCTGTACACTTAGCTCCTCCTTGGTCGGCAGAAAAACTATACCATTTACGCTCGTTTAAAGCAACTGACTAACCTATAGACCTCGACTAACTAGGGCTAATTTGATAATGTTAAAGTGGTCGTCATCCCAGACTTGATCTGGGATCCAGAAAAATATTTATATAGATTCCAGATCTCAAACTTACAGTCTGGAATGACAAAGGTGATGAATCATTCTTTTTTTCAAACTCCCGAATGGGAGCAATTTAAACTCAAAACCGGATACGAGAAAAGCTACCGTATCAATGATGTTTTAGTATTGCAAAGAAACCTGCCGTTTGGGAGATCAATGCTCTATTCTCCGATGGTGAGCAAAGCACAGATTGACAGTGTGCAAAAAGAGTTTATAGCTAAAATAAGAGAAGTTGCAAAGGAAAATAATGCGATATTTTATCGATTAGAATTAGATATTCCACAAGCTCAAAGCTCTAAGATCTCAGTTCTAAATTCTCAAAACTTTGCCAAAAGTTTTGAAGAAATGCAGCCAGAAAACAATTGGGTCGTAGATATATCAAAAGAGGAAAAGGATATTTTAGCGGTAATGAAGCAAAAAGGCCGGTACAATATTCGTGTCGCAGAGAAAAATAATATTAAAGTTACTTCATCAGAGAAAATTGGCGAGGAATTAGATATATTTTACGGTCTGTATTCAAAAACGGGCAAGAGAAAAAAGGTTACCTTTCGAGGCAAGGCATATTTTGAGAATCTGCTTGATATTCTAGGCAAAATTGGTTATGCTCGGGTGTACGCTGCCAAATCTAAAATTAACGGCAAAGACGCTCCGTTAGCAGCTGCAATAGTGATTTTTTACAACAAAGAAGCACTTTATCTTTACGGCGGTTCAAGCGATGAGTATAAAAATTTAATGGCGCCCTACCTTTTGCACTGGAAAATTATGCTTGACGCAAAGAAAAGAGATGTAGAGAGATATGACTTCCTAGGAATAGCGCCAACCGGGGATCAAAGTCATCCATGGGCCGGCATTACACGATTCAAAAAGCAATTCGGTGGTGAACAATTAGATATTGCTGGCAGCTACGATATGATCTTTAAACCGATTGAGTACCAAATGTTTAAAATGGCAGAGAAGATTAGACGCAAGTAATTTAGAATTTTTATTTATTAATTTTTATTCAATTTTTAATGTTCCAATGTTTAAAAATTTAAAATTAGAATTTGATTAGAAATTAAGAATTAAGAATTAGAAATTCATGGGTATTTTTTCAAAATTCCTATCTCAAAAAACCAAAAACAAGCTCCATCTAATGGAAGCTAAGTTGGCATGCGCAAAATACGGTTATCCTGCAAAAAAAATAAAGATTATTGGAGTTACAGGAACAAAAGGCAAAACTTCTGTCTGCAATATGATCGCCTCTGTCCTCGACGCTGCAGGAATAAAGAATGCAATGGAGACAACCATAAATACCAAGATCGGCGACAAAACAGTTGCTCATACGACCAAATCCCGATGGGTCACAACGCCGCCTTCTTCGGTCATTCAAAAATTCCTAAAAGAAGCAGTTGCAGAAAAATGCGAATACGCTATCTTGGAGGTAACCTCGCATTCGATTGATCAAAATCGAATTTATGGAATAGATTTTGACGTTTTAATTTATACAAACTTGTCTCATGAACACCTTGAATATCATAAAACCAAAGAGGAGTACTTAGCTGCCAAATTAAAACTGTTCCGCGATAATCCCGAGGCAAAGTTTATTGTGAATATGGACGATACTAATTGGGAGAAGTTTCATTCCCTGCCCGCCAAAGACAAACTTCTTTATTCAACTAAAAAAATGATTGATCATGGGGCTGTGGCTAGAAAAATTTTACCAAGCTCAAACAGCATAACTTTTACAGCAGCTTATGACAGCGGCCAAACCACGGTAAACTTAAACTTGCCTGGCATATTTAATGTGCAAAATGCTTTAGCTGCCTTCTGCACCGGATTGGTATTAGATATTAACCCAGATAAAATCAAACAGGGGCTGGAAAACATTGAGCTTATTTCTGGCAGAATGGAGTCTGTTAAAGTATCAAAAGATCAAGATTTCACCGTGATTGTTGATTATGCGCATAATCCTGACTCACTCAAAAATGTCTATGAAACAATTCGAGACGGAATGAAAAACAGCGGCGGAAGACTGATTGCCGTTTTAGGGGCAACTGGCCGAAGAGATGCAACAAAAAGACCAATTATGGGAGCGCTCGCTGGCAGATATGCTGATCTTGTGATTTTTACCGACGAAGACCCGTATGATGAAGACCCTGCTGAAATTATTGAACAAGTTGCCGAAGGAATTCATAGAGGCGCCAAGAAAAAACATCAGTGGCATCTTCATAGGAATTATTGGAAAGTACTAGACAGAGCTCAGGCAATTCACAAAGCGATCCTTGAAGCCAAAAAAAATGATGTGGTTATAATAACCGGCAAGGGAGCAGAGGAAGTTATGGCTGTTGGGCTTCAAAAGTTCATCCCATTTTCCGATAGAAAAATTGCCAAAGAAGAACTAAAAAAGAGATTTTCAATCTCATAATTGTCAAGCGATCTAAAGAAGCACCAAATTCAAAATCATAAGTTCCAAATAAACACCAATTTTCAAAATAATAAATCCAGAAGGTTTTTAACATTTAGAGTTTTAATATTTGAATTTATTTGTGATTTGTGATTTTGTGCTTGTAATTTAAGTTTTTTTGTTAGCATGCGTCTTAAACATTTATCGGTCTTTATTACACCATAACTATGAGCTATCTGGTATTGACAAGTTGTGATGTTTTTGCTATAATGATTTAATCGCTTGAATCTAAATCAAGCGTCCCGGGCTTATCCGGGATCCATACCATTATCAAAACATTATGGCAAAAATAAAAACCCAAAAAACTAAAAATACAACCATTGAGTCAGGAACATGTCGTATAGAAGAAATAAAATCGACTATTTCTTCACTGAAACCTCAAGTCTGTAAGGCAGAGGTTTACGAGACTTGGGATAATATTTTTGAAACCACCGAGAACGACCAATAACTAAGATACAAACAAATCTCAATACTCAAATAACAGTATCCAAATATTTAGATACTGTTATTTGTATTTTGGAGTTTAATTGGTTATTGTTCCTTGTCTCTTGTATCTTGGTTGTCTTCAGGCAAGCTCTTTCCATGATATTTCTGGTGTATTTCTCTTAAGTGTTGATCTGTAACGTGAGTGTAAACCTGTGTAGTGGTTATCGACGAATGGCCCAATAAAGATTGGACGCTTCTAACATCAGCGCCAGAGATTAGTAGGTCTGTAGCAAAAGAGTGCCTGAGTGTATGAGGGGAAACTTTCTTCGCCAATCCGGCTCTCATTGAATATTTTTTGACTATCCTCTCAATAGATCTCACAGTTAACCTTGTGCCTTTATTTGATAGGAATAGAGGAGTGTTATTCTTCGAAGTCGATTTATCGGCTGAGAAGTTTTCTCGATAGTTCTCATCTTTCAGATTCGAACAATATCCTCTTTCTTCTAAATATTGACCGAGCGATTTAATAGCATTCTCTGATAAAAATACCACTCTTATCTTTTTACCCTTACCTAGAACTGCAATTTCTCCCCGCTCGAAATTAATGTCATCGATATTCATAGAAGCTAATTCCGAAACTCTCATGCCTGTAGAAAACAATAATTCCAAAATAGCCCGGTCCCTCATTCCGGAAAGCGAACTTATATCGGCAGTATTTAAAATAGCGCCGATTTCCTCTGATTCTAAAAAGGTAATCTGCCTATCTCCAGTTTTTGCTATTGAAACTTTTTCGGGAGATAAAGAGCTGATGCCTCGGAAAGCTAAATATCGCAGAAACGCCCTCAAGGCCAAAATATGATAATTCTGTGTTGATTTCTTTAGTTCCTTGCCGTATCGATCGGATAAGCGATTTACATGCAAGCGGTACTGGCGAACTACTTCCTGATCAATATCTGTCGGGCAAAGCCCTAATTTTTCATTTACCATTTCACATTGATCATTTATTTTATTGTCATCCTGAGTGTTAACGAAGGATCTAACCCTGATTTGTTGGGGCGCACGCTCATTTCGTTTACTAGATTCTTCACTGACGTTCAGAATGACAGATTGTTTAGAATTTATTTCGAGCTTGTAATTTTTTAGCCATTCCAAAAATTTTGATAAATAACGATCATAGACGGTGATAGTCAAAGATGACTGCCCCTTATCCAATTCGCAGTATTCAAGAAATTCTCTTTTTAATTTGAATAGTTCCGTCTCAATATTACTTGGACTCTGAGCCATAATTACTCCCAACCTTTTTCAAGCCTTTGGACAATAGTATGAGCAATAACACCTGACAGGATTCCCAAAATTGCTCCACCAATAACATCTGATGGATAGTGAAGGCCTGTTCCCACTCTGCTTGCAGCTACAATTACTGCCAACATGAATAATGTGAGGCCGAGTTTCTTGTGTCCGTATAAGAAAACGCTGGTTGCGACGGCAAACGCAATATAAGTATGACTTGAGGGGAAAGAAATGTCGTCCACCCGCAGTCCTGCTGTATAAGGCATGGCTAAATCAGGATGAGCAATATATGGCCTGGGCCTCTGCCAAAGAAGAGAGATGGTAAAGTCAATAAAACTGGCAATGCCCATTGCAATAAAACCACAGAAAAAGGCTTTGATTTTCTTATTCCAGATCAGATAAATAAATGAAAGAAAGAAAAATACGATGCCGTATTTGGCAAAGAAATAAAAAAACACATCAAAAAAAAGGCTTTTCTTGCTAATTTGGTACAGATAGTAATAAGAGTTAAAGTCGTATAACCTCAATCGTTCTAAGAGATTTTGCATATTCTAATTCTATGAGTTAGATGTAGAAAAAGCAAATCAATTTAATTTATTAGCCAACTGCTTAATTTGTGTTAGAATAAAATCATGATGGAAATATTTCAATCGCTCATCATCGGAGCTATTCAGGGAGTTACCGAATTTTTACCGATTTCTTCTTCTGCCCACTTAGTGTTGGCTCCATATATTTTTAGTTGGGATTATAGGGGCTTAGGTTTTGACGTGGCCCTACATCTTGGCACTGTAATCGCTATTTTATTTTATTTCTGGAAAGATTGGATGGCTATTATTGGGTCTGCACTTAACAGAAAACCAACAGATAATAAAACGATAGTCTTCCCCCCTAATCTCCTTTGGCAGATTATCGTCGCTACTATTCCAGCTGCTATAGTTGGATATTTGATTAGTGATTATATTGAAAGTACTCTTCATTCGCCAATCTTGCTCGCCTCTAATTTAATTATTTTCGGCATAGTTCTTTATCTAGTTGATCGCTTTATTAAAAAAAGCATAAAAATACCTGCTATTGGCTATAAACAATCTCTCATTGTCGGCATAGCTCAATCTTTAGCTTTAATACCCGGCGTCTCCCGTTCCGGTATTACCATGATCGCTAGTCGATCTTTGGGTTTAAATAGAGAAAGTGCTGCTAGATTCTCTTTCCTTCTCGGAACTCCAGCTATGATTGGAGCTTTTCTTTTTAAATTAAAAGATTTAGGACCTAGCGATTTGAATTCAATATTTATCTTAGGAGTGATTTCGTCAACAGTTTTCGGTTTCTTGGCCATCAAATATTTGCTAGAATATTTAAAGAGGGGTAATTTTTCTGTATTTATGTGGTACCGAATCCTGCTCGCAGGAATAGTCTTGGTAATATACTTTATTAGATAGTTTCGTTCGCCGGTAATAAATATAAAACTCGAAATACGAAGCACGAAATCCGAAACAAATCAGAATGACAAAAATTCAAATGTTTTAAACATTAAATAATTTGAGAATTAAAATTTGTTTCGAATATTCGAATATTCGATCTTCGAATTTAAAGGTAAGTATGGAAAATAATAAAAAGAAACCTAAAGACATTGCAAAATCGTCTGAAAAACGTTTGCCATTATGGCTTCGTTGGTTGATTTTAACTGCATTTATAATTCTAATTCTTGTAATTATATTTCTTCTAGTTAAACCGCTAAGAACGTATTCTGCACAAAAATATATATCTGAAGGAGACACATACTTGGCTGATAAACAATATTTGCATGCTGACTTGGCATATGAAAAAGCACTCATCATCTTCCCTGGCAGCAAAGTCGCCCAAGGAAGAAGAGCTTTGGTAACGGAGGCCTCAAGAAATATTTTAATATTAGAAGATTTTTACAAACAAAATAATTTTAACAATCAAAAAGATAAACTGGACGAAGCGCTTGCTTTCCCTAAGGAAGAGATTGAAGGCGTTCGGCTTTCCAAGCAATTGATTGAGGAAAAAGAATATCAACTGGCAATCATCCCTGCAAAAACTGCCACTGAAATGGATGATGGTTATCGAGACGCTTGGCTTTACTTAGGCATCGCCAATTTAAAAACCGCAGAGTTGGTTGATTTAAGTTCCGAAGTGAGAGCCTTATATGTAGAGAAGGCAAAAGACGCATTTAACAAGGCCAAAACAATCGATCCTGAGTCAAAAGATGTGA
Organism: Patescibacteria group bacterium; assembly: GCA_023484645.1. The sequence goes on along the minus strand of JAMCZZ010000028.1, from coordinate 81,775 downwards.
ATGATTACTTGAAAATACTAGAAAGCTAATAAATGTCTACTTCAGAGAAAATATTTTGTTACGTTGATGAAACAGGTCAAGATACGCTAGGCAAGTTTTTTATCGTCTCAGTAGTTATAACAAAAAATAATAGAGAAAAAATTGCCAAATTGCTGGTTGAAATAGAACAAGAGACCGGTAAAAAATCTACAAAATGGCTAAAAACAAAAAAGGAACTAAAAATTGCGTATCTCAAGAAGGTTCTCGAGAACAAAATTTTTAAGAAGACTATTTATTATTCCATAACCAAAGAAACTAAAACGTATAGAGATACAACAATTGTAGCGATAGCATCCGCCATTAACGATACCAAATGTCAGGAAAAATATAAGGCGAGCGTCTTCATTGACGGGCTTAAAAAATCAGAAGTCAGAGTTGTCGGAGTTGGATTGCGTCAGATAGGAATACGTATTGAAAAAGTTAGGGGTATAAAAGATGAGAGCAGTTCAATAATTAGATTAGCTGATGCAATTGCCGGTTTAGTTCGAAAAAATAATGAAGGGGTTGATTATGCTGTTGAACTTTATAGGTTAGGGGCAAAACAAGGTGTTCTTAGAAAATTAAAATAAAAAAACCCTCTTGCTAAGCAGCGGAGGGAACAATCTAGCCTTTGCAGGCACCCACCCATACGGGCAGTATTCGATTGAATTTGACTAAATTATATTTGAATAAGCAAATAATGTCAATAGATGATAAAATATATTGAGAAAATATTGAGAAATAAAAAACAATCGATCTTGAGTCAAAAGATGTGAATGATTATTTGAACGTCGTAAATAAAGTTTAATGTTTTTAATAACTAAGCTCTAAGATCAAAATTCTAAAAACTATTTAAGGGAGGGGTGGTGAGAAACAAACTGACAGGCACATTGACGATCATTTCTTTAATGCTTAATTTTTTTGTACCTTATTTTACAACACATGCCCAAGATACTATTAGCGCCACTCCAACTAAAGCGGTCGTTTGGCAGCAAACAATTGATGCCTCTACAAATAAAGATAACATTAAATTTATCCCAACAGAATTCAGCAATCCAGACAACTACGAAGTTTTAATGACATCTAGAAGCGGCACTGGAACACTTAGTTATGCAGGAACATTTAGTTCGGGTTCAAATGTAAATACTGGAACAATGATCTGGGTTGTTCAAGTAAATGGATCTTCTACTGATGGAGGACCGATATTTTATTTAGCGACTTCTGGCTATCCCGGCGATCCCCAAAAAATAAGACCAACAGTTAGCCATTTATGTTTAGGATATGAAGATTATAAAACAAAACAAAACTTCAGCGATGGAGCAGTCCAATATCATTTTAATGATACAAATAGTTCTGCCTTTACCCAGGATTATGTCTGCATTGAAGACGCAAAAGATGCTTCTGGGAACACTCAAAATGGCAGAGCTCGCATCCTAAGCCAGTTTTATACTCCAGGTACACCAAAATATCAAATGATTAATAGTATGATTGCCCATTGGGTCGGTGGCGATCGTGAAATACAACCCTTTAAACGACCAGCAGCACCAATAGCTGCTAATCAAACTACTTGTAAAGATAGCTTTACTAATCCAATTCTTGCTAAAGCTAGTGACGCAGACGTTGATAAAGTAATTCAAAATATTAAGCGAGCAGTTTTAAGCAATAAATCCAATAACGATGACACTAATACTATTAACAGCTTTTTTGCCGATAAATCTTTGAGGGATGATTTACGGAACGCAGACAAAATAGCTTATACGACATATTATGCAACTTCTCTGGATGCAAAATTTCCAGATATTCCGCTAACCGACAGTTTAAATAATACCTATATTGCCGCCGCAAATTCGGTAGCCGCTAATACTCCTATCTCAAACGATGTTTCAAAGTATGTTGGAACTGTTGCAGATGTTTTAGACGTGGCAGGATCAGCATTATATGGAATTGGCATTGGAGTAACAACTGGTGGTGTAAGTTATGTTGCCGGAACAGGATCAGGACTATTCGCTCATTATTTAATCGGAGCCACTAGAAGCGCTTTTATCAATGCTGACGCAACCGATGAAATGAAAACAGCGTTAAGTGACTTTACAAAGGTTTATTTGGGTAATTACTATATTCAGAAAAATAACACTTATCAAGATTGCTTGAAAAGCAAAGGAGATCCTTACGCTATGCCAAATGATCAAATGGCAAGAAATGCAGCAAGCATTCTCGGGCAATCAACTGGAGTCGGAATGTCAACCAATACAAATAATCCTGGAGGAAGTCAATTTTGCGGGTCATCAAATGTAATGACTGTTTTCACAGGGCAAAATAGCTTATCAGATGTTTTCAGAAATGTTTTCTGCAATTTAGGCATATTTATTCACGATTTTGCTGAATCTCTTGTGCAAGGTGCAGTTAATGCCTTTAATCAAACTGTTGGTTTGGAATCTTATTAGTTTTTTAACAAAATGAATCAAACGAATCGTCGGACGATAATAAAATTTATGTTCTTGTTGTTACCATTTTTTTTGTTAGCAATAATTCTGCCATCAAAAGCTTTTGCTTTTGATCTTTTGCCGGCAAACAGTATTACACCTGCTTATAAAATTCTCCAAAACACTTCATTGAATACGATGGGCGGTAGTATTAAAACTGTTTGGCAAGATCTTTTAAATGTTGTAAATGGTATTATTATTGCTGTATTAATTTTCATTGCCTTTGCACAAATTCTGCGCATCAATGTAAATACGTATGGGATAAAGAAAATTTTACCAGCGCTTCTTCTAGCTGTCATTGCCGCGAATTTTAGTTTTCTTTTTTGCCGGCTATTGATTGATTTAGCTAACATCGTAATGTCGGGAATTATTAACAGTGGAGTAAACAAAGACAATCTCACAAACGCCATGAACGGTGGCGCCCTCAATGGTTGGGCTAGCCCCACTAATGATAGTTTTTCGAATATGGCAAAGGATAGCGGGCAAGTATTTTGGTTTTTAATAATGCAGTTACTCCTAATTGCTTCCGGTGTTATCATTTATATTTTAGCTTTTTTGTTTTTCATAAGACTTTGGATGATCTATTTCTTGGTAGCATTGGCTCCTCTTGCTTTTATGGCAACTGTACTTCCAGCTACAAAAAGTGTTTTTACTCAATGGTGGAGCAATTTTGCCAAGTGGGTATTCCTCCCAGTTGTTTCAGTTTTTTGGCTATGGCTTGGCTCAAGATGGTTACTTACTATCGCTAATGGCAACTGGTTTTTAGAAATACTTTTTGGTGGAGTTTGTTTTTATCTTGCAATTACCACTCCATTTAAAATGGGTGGCGTGGTAATGCAAGCTTGGGGGAACTTTGGCAAAAAAGCTTGGAATAACTGGGCTACCAGAAAAGCAAAAGAAAAGTGGGTCGATCCGGCGATTAAAGAAATGAAAGAGAATATCGGTTCTTGGTATTTCAATAAGGCAGGAGGAGATCCTTCTTTCTTAAAGAATCCCCTTGGCACATTAGCTCGGCGGGCTCTCTTCACACAAGATAGAAGAGCGGATGCAACAAGACGGCTGGAAGGTAAAATCAATTCTGGGTTAAGAGAAGCACTTGGCGGTAAAGAATATGTAAAGAAAGATAAAGACGGAAATATCATGTTAGACGAGAAGGGCGAACCAATAATGGTCCCAAAGTACATGAGTGTTGAAAAACGCCGCAAAATTGCTGCCAGAAAAGATAGTATAAATTCTGACTTTGGAGAATATGAATGGGTACTCAAGCAAATGGATGCTGAGTGGAAAAGAAACACTAAAGAAGGACGAGTGGCAGCAAGAAGAACTAATGCATACTCAGATAGAGTAACGGCAACAGAAAACAACCTTAAAATTTCCCAATTGGCTACTCAATCTGAGTCTTATGGAAATGAAGAAGGGAATGAGTATTTAAATGATACTTCTTTAGGGATCATAAAGGGAGATAAATATCTCGCAAATATGAGAAACTTGCGTATGGCGTCTGAGGAAGAACTGGAGAAAGTTATGGAGTTGGTCGCAGGGAAGATTAAAAAAGATAAAGGTAATTCTGATTTTTTGCCAGCCGCTGACTTAAACATGATTCTGATTAGACAGTCAAATGCATTAGATAAACGTCTTGCCTTAAATTCACTCAGAGATAAAGGTGAGACACTAACTAAAGATGGGAAATCTATTACAGACGAATTGGCCGACGTGGAAAGGGAATTACATGCAATAGAGGGTGATTTTACTAGGTTTGCTGATAGCATTGAGAATGACAAAGGTCTTTATAATAAAGCTGAACAAAAGTTCACCGAAAATGCGGTAGTAGTCAAAAGAATGCTGGATAATGGAAAAGGAGGCCTTACTAGAAATATTGGCGATGCCAGATCTTTTATCAAGCTTTGGGGCTATGATTATATGCCAGAAGACATTAAACACTTAATGTATACAAGAGGCAGAAAAAGTGTCAGTGGGGCTGTGAATGATGAAAAGACATCCGAAAAAAACAAAAGGTCTTCGTTTGAATCGGCTGTCGATCGAGCTTTCAATGAACATAAATTTAAAAGCTTAACAAAACAATTAGTGACTGGTGAGATTGGAGCGATGACGAATGATATGAAAGATGCCGTTGGTGCTCTGTTTAATGCCGCTGTAAGCGCGAACGATGTTAATGCTCCACAAATATATCAAATGTTATTCGACACCCTTAATGAAGCCTACCACGGAGCAGAAACGGAAGATGGTAAAAACAGAGTTTTAAACTATATCGCTGAAAGCCAACGAATCAGCTATAAACAATCGCTAAATGCCACTTTAAGCGACAGCTTAGAGGCTGCAGCTAAAGCAAGACTGAAGCAGTTAGGACAAGAAGTAAAATCAGGAAATGATTTTAAACTTCAGATACAAGACCTAAGAGATAATGATGAAGAATTTTTAAATATCGCAGAAAACCAGCTAAAACTTGATTTGTCCTCAAGAACCCAGGCAGATATTGAAGAGATTAATCAATCAGTAGATATCAGCTATGATAAAAATGGGGAAATTAAAATTGGATTTAAGGGCGATGACGAAAAGCTAGTTAGTCTACTTACTAAAACTGCTAAAAATTCTTTGCCTCATGATTTTAGAAACAGACAAGAAGGTAAGGGCATGTTAAGAACTGGAACAATCGCAGGCATTCGTGATTCAATAGAAATTTTAAACCAAGAAACTGGTTCGTTCATCCAAAAGCTTAGAGAGCACAAGAAGGTGGATAGAAAGTTAGACGTTAGATAACCAATAAATTATGTTTGAAGAAGAAATAACAAAGTATGCCAGAATGTTTGAAAATCAAAATTTTGATTCAATTTTGGCTTATTTAGAGGAGAAAAAAAAGACTGATGATTTCGAGTACGCTCTTCTTCTAAGCCTGGTTTATAATAACAATATTCTTCATAAAATTCTCGAACATAAAGTATTGTTAGCAATTTTTATATCTAAACAATTACCAGTCGAAATAGCACCAGAAGATAGAACAAGACTCATTTATATTTTAGCTAAACTACATAATATTGATTACCAAAGAGCTAATGAGGAGATGAAAAGAGAGTTCGGACCAAATTTTAATTTCCCCGAAAATATAATTATAGGAAGGAAAACATACAGCTGGAAAATTTTGGCTAAAAGAGCCAATGAAGTTAAGAAAGGAATATACAACAACTGCTACTTACAAGTTTTAAACCTTGTAAAGGTGTTACATGAATACTTTACTTTATTTAAGGAAACTGATCCAGATAAAATCGGCACTATTAATAAATTATCATTGGATATTCTGGCCCAATTAAATTCAAGTCCTGTCTTTGGTATGCCATATTCAGAAAATAGAAAGAATCTCATTCCAAAAATACAACAGTTTTACAGACTAACAAATCGAGTAAATCTTGATATAAAAAAAATTGAAGAAAATCCTGATTTCACTACAATACTCGACTACACATTAGCTGTGCACATGGCATGTGATATCAAATTAGAATTGATCGCTAAAAAAATGTCTCCGAATGATTCAGGATATGCTTTTAAATCTCTTCTAAAACATTTCGGCGAAATTAAATTCAACGACTTATTAGACATGGATGAGATAGAGAGATTCAGCAAAATTCTTCCCTTAAAAACTAAGGCACGATAAGAAAGGAGAACCGTGGAAGGTGAACCAGGATTAAGCATGAAGGATATCGGGATAGAAGAAGATGAACAGGAACAACCAATCCAAGATACAGTAGAGTTACCTGATAATGACAGCGGAGGTGAGACCGATAGTGGAAGTTCAGGCTCTGGAACCGAAGGTGCCGGCTCTATGGTTAGTCAATCTGAAATGGCGAAAAAAAGTACGGTGCAAAAGTCTTCAAGCATGTCGAAACCTGCCATACCACGCCAGAGTGGTGGAAACGGAGAAAGTATTTTAAAAAACTTTGGAGACCTCGCCAAAGGAATCGAAGAAGAATCTGGATTAGGCAATTTCTCAAAATAAAATTTTTCTAGACTTAAGAAACGAAAAAGAGTGTCGGCGAAGAAGTAAACATTCTTGCCCTTTGGAAAAATAACTCAGCAAATATAATAGATTCTATATACTGAAAATTTATCTTCCTTAAAGATCTATTTTGTTTATGTTAGAATCTTCTAGCCTCCAAACTACTAGTTTATTCTTCCGTGAAAGTACACGATCGTGTATTTCTGCCGAACTTAGAATGTAGTGTGCCCTATTCTGCCTAGTTATTATCTACTAATTCTTTTAGCCAATAATTGAGGAATGGTTTGATCAATATTTGTTCTCTCTGAAATTATATAAACCACATAATCGCTTACTCTGTATTCCTTGGCGGCTAATTCAATTAACCAGCCAACACTGCGATCGCAAACCCATAAACTTTTTTGAATCTGACAAAACCCCATCCTTTTGATGACACGACGAAATTTGTCTCGATTCGATCTAAATTTTTCTGGAATATCAAATGAGATCAAACAATATTTATTATCGGTTTTGTGCCTCTCTGCTAATTTATCTATGATTGCCAACTGCGCTTTGTTCGTAAATCTGATCGATTCATTTTGATTAGCATTTATGATTTCTATATAGCCGCTTTTTTTGAACGAGTGAAATATTTTACAAATGTTTGATACAGTTAAAGACTTTTCTGCAGGCATTCCCTGCATGATTCGATAAAATCCTTTGCGGTCAAACCCAGAAACTATTGCCTCGGGAATTCCCAAGAAAAAATCTAAAATCTCAATTGTTAAATTACCAACTTTTTGTTTTTTATCCATATTTTAATATTACCGCATCCATCAAAGTTCCGCAAATATACACGATCGTGCGTTTTCACGGAACTTTAATAAAATTAACAAAGGATGGATAATTGCTTAACTCACTTCGTGATAATACTCCTTGCGATGACAGTAATTATTAATTGGTTTTCTTTTTTTCTATTTATTTATGCTATAATATTTTTGATGGTAACCCTGCTAGATAGACACATCATCGAGCAGGGTAAAGCCCCAGTTAGATAACCCCTTGTTGGATAATTGCTTCGCAATATCAAACGGGGTATCAAACGGGGCGAGGAGGGTTTAACCTGTTGAATATTAATAATAAATACTACTACATCTACGTCCTAGAATCCGAGCTAGATCATGAGTTTTATACTGGTTATACCAAAGATTTACGCTCGAGAATTCTGGCGCATAATAGCGGCGATGTAGAATCCACAAAAAACAGGGCCCCTCTTAAGCTAGTCTATTTCGAAGGATGTCTAAGCCAAAAAGATGCTACAAAGAGAGAAAAATATCTAAAAACATCTTGGGGTAAAAGATATATTCGAAATAGAATTATTAATTATTCAACAGGTAGGTTGTAGTGCAATTTAAAGTTCCGCAAAATATAGATATGCAAGACAGAATCTTAGGTCCTCTTACGATGGTTCAGTTTATTTATGCTGTCATTGGAGGCGGAGTTTGCTATGCAATTTACAGTACAATTCCCAAGCCTTTCTCATATGTTTTGGTTCTGCCAATAGCGCTTTTTGTGCTGGCGATGATTTTTCTGAAAGTTAACGAACGGCCTTTTCTTGATTTTCTGATCTCTCTCTTTTATTTTTCGACAACGCCTAAAAGCCGTATTTGGCATCATGATGCTAATTCCGATCTAAGCGTAGAAATTTATCAGCCAAAAATTACAAAGCAGAATATAGCTCCAACCAAGCAATTTACTCATGAACAAATACACAGTTTTGCAGAAAAAATCGATTCTACTAAAGGGCGAGATTGAAAGATGAAGCCTACTTCAACACAATCGAATATTAAAATTGCAGGGATTAAGGACGGGATCGTCTTTTTAGATGATGGCGGTTACCGCTTTATTTTATCTTGCTCAACTATTAACTTTGCTCTAAAGAGCGAGCAGGAGCAAAATTCGCTGGTTTTTCAATATCAAAGTTTTTTGAATTCACTTCATTTCCCGATACAAATTGTGATGCAATCAAAGAAGTTAGACCTAACCCCCTATCTAAAGAAAGTCAGTGATTTAAAAGACAAGCAAACCAATGAATTAATTAAAATGCAGGCAATCGATTACATCGATTTTGTTGGTAACTTGATCAATGTCGCCAATATAATGAAAAAGAATTTTTATGTGGTTATTCCCTATCAGCCCGTCTCTTTAAGCAAAGGAACTGTTTTTGAAAAAATATTCAAGAAACCTGCAGCGGGGCCGGTACGAGTTAACGAAGAAGAACTAAAGAGGCACAAGGAGGAGCTAACACAAAGAGCCAACACTATCGCTCTCGGTCTTGGCGGTATGGGGATACAATGCGTTCAATTAAACACTGAAGAAATTATTGAATTATTTTATAAAGTTTACAATCCAGAGATAGCAGGAAAAGAGAGAGTTGAAAATGCTGATCAGTTGACCTCTTCGTTCATTGCAGATGCCAATGAGAAAAAAGGGCTTGGAGCTGAGCAAAAACCAGTGGAGGAAGCAGTAATTGATAACACGGCAATTGTTCAACAAAAGCAGAAACAAGATTCGCAAATTGCGCATAGACAGGATTTAAAAGCTGGACAAACAGATAACAGCAACGGACAAGCAACAAATAATAATCCGCCAGCTGATGGATCAGCTCAAAACACCCAAACGCCGGCTAGTGATGCCAATATTACAAATCAGCAACCTCAAGCCCAAGAACCAAACAGTCAAGCAGGAAATGGGTTTGGGAGTTAATAATTGACATTAATCAAGGCAACTATGGCAGATTTAGAAAACAACACACAAGACACTAACGCCGATCCCAGAGCTATTGCTCAATCGAACATAAGAAGCAGGGAAAACATTGCGGCGATGGGGATTCCTCCTGAGGAGCTTGCCAAAGGAACTTCTTCCGTCAGAGACATTATTGCTCCGGCAGCTTTTGTCGTTAACTCCAACTATCTTCAGATCGGGCCTCTGTTCACTAAAACATTATTTGTCTTCACTTATCCAAGATACATTGAAACAAATTGGCTCTCACCTATTATCAACTACGACATTACGATTGATATCGGAATGCATATCCATCCTCTCGAGTCCAAAGATGTAATGACAGATCTTAAAAAACAGGTCGGCAAAATCGAGTCTTCAATGATGATAGGCCAAGAAAAAGGCTCTCCAAGGGACCCTGAGATGGAAACTGCTTTGGGAGACGTGGAAGCGCTTCGAGACGTGCTGCAACGAGGTGAAGTGAGGCTTTTTCAATTCGGTTTATATTTTACTATTTATGCAAGTTCGCTGGAGGAGTTAAAGACAGTTACTGAACAGCTAGAATCTACTTTAGGCGGTCTCTTAATCTATACTAAAGAAGCTCTATTTCAGATGGAACAAGGATTCACTTCAACGTTGCCCCTTATGGCAGACGAATTAAACGTTTTGCGCAATTTTGATACCGGCTCTCTATCCTCTACTTTTCCATTCACCTCGACAGAACTAACTCAAGACGACGGAATTCTTTATGGAATAAACAGGCACAATAATTCCTTAATTATTTTTGACCGGTTTAATTTAGAAAATGCGAATACTGTAATATTTGCCAAATCTGGTTCAGGCAAATCTTACTTTGTAAAACTTGAAGCGCTCCGGTACTTGATGCTCGGCACCGATGTAATCGTAATTGATCCGGAAAATGAATACAAAGCACTCTGCGAATCGGTCGGGGGAAGCTATTTAGAGATATCTTTAAATTCTAATAAAAGAATAAATCCGTTTGATCTTCCCGTCGGAGCGCAGGAATCCGGTGAAGACGTGCTCCGCTCTACAATTGCCTCATTACACGGGTTGATTAATTTGATGGTCGGAGGGCTTAATCCAGAAGAAGATGCCGTGGTAGACAAAGCCATTTACGAAACTTACGCCTTAAAAGATATCACTATAGACCCTGAAAGTCAGAACAATGAACCGCCTCTTATGCAAGATTTCTACAATGTTCTGGCCAACATGGCGGGGACTGAATCACTCCGAGCGCGACTTTCAAAATATGTTGAAGGAACATTTGCTTCGCTATATAACCAAAAAACAAACTTTCAGCTAAATCCCGGTTTTGTTGTCTTTTCTGTGCGCGACTTGGAAGAGCAGCTTCGGCCAGTTGCAATGTATACAATTCTTGATTACATCTGGACAAAAATACGAATGGATATGAAGAAAAGAATCATGATCATTGATGAAGCCTGGTGGATGATGCAGTACGAAGACTCGGCCAAATTCTTGCATGGACTAGCCAAAAGATCAAGAAAATATTATCTTGGCCTGACTATTATCAGCCAAGATGTTGAAGACTTTTTAGGCAGTAAATATGGAAAAGCAGTGGTTGCCAACTCCTCAATGCAAATTCTAATGAAGCAGTCCACCGCTTCGATTGACATTGTTTCAGAAGTATTTAATTTAACCGAAGGGGAAAAATATTTACTGCTTGAATCAGACGTGGGAGAGGGTTTGTTCTTCGCTGGTTTGAACCACGTAGCGATGAAAGTAGTAGCTTCTTATACCGAAGATAAAATAATAAACACCGATCCCAGCAAGCAAGTTCTTGAAGGATAACAACACTGATCTTTTACACTGATCGGACACTGATTCAGGATTCATTATTTAAAAGATACAAGAGACAAGATAATTTAAAAATTCGAAGCACGAAGCACGAAATCCGAAACAAATCATAAACCATAATGACCAAAAGTTTAAAACATTTTTATTTTGAAAATTCGAACTTGTTTCGAGTTTCGATATTCGAATTTCGGATTTATTGAATATGGAGGAAGAACCACAACAAAATATAGATGCCAAGCAACCGCAAAAAGGAAATAGGCTTCGTTCGATAATAATAGGGGTTGCTGCTGTTTTTGTATTATCGCTTTTACCGGCAGCCGCTTTTGCCGGTATTTGGTCCAGCACAGTTGGAAGATTAATGCGAGATCCAGCCCCGAATACAACAAACCAATTAAATCAATATACTTGCAAATCTTGGGCCAATGCGCCAGTGGGAGCAGAGCAAAAATTTTCCAATGCTGCCGGCAAGTTTGGTATTCATCCAGCCTTATTGGGCGCTATTTTCCTTCAAGAGAATGGTGGTGGTTGGAAAGCCGACCTCTGGACATCCAATATGTGGCCATCATCTAATGCAGGCGCAAGTGGACCATTTCAATTTATGCCTGATACTTGGAAAGGAATGATAGCAAAATCTGATGTTAAAACCAAATGTGACAATCCAACCGAAAGCGATGTAAATAATATTGACAAAGCATCTTGCGTTGCTTCATATTTTATTGCCGATAAGCTTAAAAATTCAGGAATCACAAATGATGTCGGAACAACAAAAGAGCAAGACATCAAAGATGTTGCTGTGGCTTACACCTCCAGTTATGATTACTTCAATAACTGGAGAAAATCTGGCAGAGATCCGAGTAAATTAAATCCTGACTATTTAAATTATCATGAAAATGTCTGGAAATATTTTCAAGATTTAAGCCAGGGCTGCGAGCAAATAAATACTGGAAGCGATAATAAAATCGTTCAAACCGCCGTAAGCCAACTTAGCTATCAAGCCTCAACAAATAATTCAAATTGTGCAAAGTACAATCCTGACCATAATTGCGTAACATGGTGCGCCAATTTTGCAACTTGGGTTTATGAGCAGGCAAAATTACCTATCGGCAACAGGTCCCAGTATCAAAGCGCGGAAAGCTTAAAAGACTTTTTCCAAAAAAACCAAGAATTACTTACACCTGATATTAATAACATAAAACCTGGTGATACACTTTTCTATAAAGGCCAAGGAACGGGAGCGGATATCGGCAGTACAGTTACACATCATGTCGGAATCGCAACTACCGTAGTCGGCAATGAAATAGATACTATCGACGGAAACGCTAGCGGCGATAAAGTAAAACAAGAAAAATACAAGATTGAAAACATATTAGCGGTTGGGAGATGGAAGCAATAAATTGTTATGTCATTCCGGACTAGATCCGGAATCTATACAAAATAATATCTGGATTCCAGCCTTCGCTGGAATGACAAATGGGAAATTGGAATGACAATAAAATGAATCTTCACTTAAAAAAATTAACTTATCGAGCATATCTGATTTCGGCAGTGATAGTTTTGGCGATTGTTTTTGGAGTTTGGATTCTTTCAAATTCTTTTGTAAGCGTAAAGGTGTCCCCTCGTGAAGCTTCTGTTTTTGTTGATGGAGAACCGGTCAGCGTAAACAGCTTTGGATTTGCCAAGGAAAGGCTTTCTTTGGGATCTCATTTAGTTAAAGTCGAATTAGATGGATACGTAAGCTCCATCAAGACGATTACTTTAAAGAGAGGCACCACAAATAGCCAGTATGTCGTACTTAAACAAAATCCCCCTATAACTGAGGTCGCAAAAAATGGCCAATTTCTAACTGCAGGAAATAATTCTAATGAGTTTTTCTATCTTGGAAATGACGGGGGTACTATTTACAAAACAGAAGTTGGATTAAATGATAGCGGGAAGATCTTAACCTCTACGGATGCAGTTACAAACTCAAACCTTTTTGGAATAGAGGAAATAATATGGTCACCGAAGAAAGACTTAGCTCTTTTTAGAAAATCAGATGGAATCTACATATTTGATTTCAAAAAATACGATTTTGTTAGCCAAACAGAAACTCTTTGGGGAGAAAATATCGGGAGCATTGCCTGGTCACCGGATAATTCGAAAATTGCCTATTACTCGCCTGTAGAAAAAACCTTAATTTTTTCCAACCTAGACAATTCAAGCAAGCAAAGAATAATCAATCTTGGCAATGAAGGTATAACCGATCCCAGACTTTTCTGGTCGCCCGATTCGGAGTGGCTCCTGCTAGTACCAAATAATGCAAGTAAAAGCTCAAATAAAATATATCTATTAGATGCCTATAGCAAAACAATAAAAGAGCTAACTACTACCGGGAATAAAACTGATGCTGTTTTCTCTCCAAATAGCGACAAAGTATTTTACTTAACACAAGGCAGAGCAATCAACGATACAACAGTTTCCACCATAAACAAAGATGGCACAAACGATTCTACATTGGGCTTTTCTGCAGAAATGAAAGGCATATTCTTTTTAGAAGGAGACGACACTTTGGTCGCCGCAAAAGATGGTGAAAGCCAGGAAGAATCAATATTTAAATTTGATTTGAAAAATAACAGGCAAAAAGATTTTTCAATCAAATTACCAGAAAATAATCCAGTAGATATGCTTTTAACCGCAAATGATAATGGGGTGGCAGTTTTTGAAACCGAAAGTGGAATTTATGCAATGAAGATAATCAATAGATAACAGCAGACAGAATACAGATAAGCTGTCATTCTGAACCCGAATTTAGTGGTGAAGAATCTAGATCCTTCGTTTCACTCAGGATGACAAATTAAGGTATGCCCCATTAGATAATCGCAAAGCGACATCAAACGGGGCTAGGAGGGGCTGTGACAGATCCGAACAAATGGAGAGCCAAAATTAAAGAATTGCAAAATCAATTAATTGCAGCTCAAATAGCTGGCGACTCTGTTCGTGCAAAAAAATTGAAAGAAGATTTAAGAAGGGTTGCTTCTGTTCCGTTTGATTCAAAGATTAAACAAATAGAAAACCAGCGCGCTGCCTCCAATCAGGATCGATTACCAGACGCTCCGGTAGACCGAAATGCCGTAAGACAAGATCTCTTAAATCAAGAGCAAAAAGAGTTAAGAAAAGCGCAGGGATTAGAGACGGAAAAACCGGAAGAGAAATACGGAGGCGGACCTGCCAGAAAGCCGTTTTTAACCAAAACTGAACGAGATAATGCTAAAGTCCAGCAAGATGCTATCGATTCTGATTTTGGTGAGCAGGAACAGTTCTCTCCTCAAAAAAGCAATGCCCCGCAGAGAAATGTGTCAGCGAATAACAGGAATCCGGAGCCAGAAAAAGCAAACGGCCCTGCAAGCAGTGTCGATTCAGAATCAGACGGAGGAGAAGGAGAAAGCTCTCAAAAGGGTCCTAACATCAGAAACGCGATCGCCAACAAAGCAATTGATTATGCTAAAAAGGCTGCCTTGCAAGCCGCAAAGAGAATTGCTGTATTTTTTGCCGCCAATCCTTATGCTTGGGTTGTCTTAGGAATAATAATTCTAATTCAAATCGCCGTTTTTGCCACAGCTATGAGTATGCTCGGAAACAACAAGGTCAACACCTTGACCGGCGGAACCTTCACACAAGCAGCAGACCCGATCGCAGACAAGGACTGGATTACAAAAGTTTTAGCTTTAGCCGGAGATAAAGGTATCGGCGAGAAAATGTCTTCAGAACTACTGGAAGGGTTAAGATCTGATTTAATTCAGCTTCAAGGAGAGACAACCGATCCGGAAATTAAGAGCGAAATTACTGCAGTCCTAAAAGACCTAGATGCAGTTTCAAGCGCTAAAACAGACGTTAACGCAAAGAAGTTGATAACGAGTTTGGAAGATCTAATGAAAAAGTTTAATTATTGCGCCCAAGTTTCTTTGAGCGATACTTTTGCTATCGGCAACCAAGAAGACAAAAAAGGCCTGTTACGAGGCTCAATAAAAAGAAGAGACGGTTCAATGACAACTGTCGATCAAAATATGTGTCATTTTCTAGTAGTAATGGAGCAGAATAAACCACAGATAGGAGTAGATAAGTTTACAATTTCAACCATAGTAAACGCTCACAGTCAATATGTGAAAGACAGCGGGAAACAAGTTCAATCTAAACACTGGACTGGAAAGGGCATTGACCTATCTAAAGATAATGCAGATAAGATCATGCCTTGGATTATTAAAAATCGAGATAAGTTAGTTGCGGCAGGCATTTTCCCAAGGCAAGTAATCGGTCCGGATTCAGTTTGCGAATGGCAAGTAAATAAGGGGGTTCAAGCTAAATGTTTTTACGACGCTAAGAAACATAATTACGACCATGATGACCACATTCACATTGGCTTCTAAATAAATGAGAAAAATATTACAAAAAAGTATTGTTTGGTTATTGATAATATCAACTCTTTCGCTTGATTTTCAACCAATTATCAACGCTAAACAAGCCGAAGCAGCAACATCGTCGCCAACCGATCAGTCTTTCACCCCTGACCCAGATACGGGGTCGACCGATTCTACTGTTGGGGATGTACCAGCCTCAACTGAATCAGAGGAGCCTTCTGACGATCAGAATACATCTGCAGTTGATATGAATCCAACAGCGAAAAAGATTGCTTATCAGCTCTATGGAGAAGATAATAACGATTCAATCATCCCGATCGAGAAGAAAATGACCGGCGTTTTTGACAAGAAAATCATTTTAAATTACGACGATTATAATTCAATAAAAGCGCTGGCCTGCCTTGCTGGTTCGGAAGTAATGCCGGACTTTGAGAATGATTTTGCCGAACTTTTCCATCTTTATCCCGATATCAAAGGGAAATTGTCAGACAAAACGCAAAAGTTGCAAGTCAATTCTTCAGATGACATTTTAAAGATCAAAGTTGAGAATCCGGAAAATTTTCAGGAAATTTCTCATGCAGCACAGGCATATTGGCCGGAAAAGAATCAGGCCCTAATAAAAAGCGATAAAAAATCGATCGCCTGTGTTTTGGGTATGGATCAAACAGAAGTAGAAAATACTTTAAATAACAAGAACTCTGACAAAGAAAGCTACAATCTTTTAATGAGCCAGCTTGATGACGCCATTAATTCACTTAAAATCGATATTCGAGTATTAAAAACGCTTGTTTACTTAGTAACCCCCAAGAGCCAAGGAGGAGCCGGTCATTACAGAATAAGAGTAAATCGTCTTCTGTCTGGCTATAAGAACCCAAAAAGAATGAGTTCAAGGGAATCTGATGCAATTAGAAGCCAATCAAGCGCAACCAGCAATGCAAGCAGCACAGCGAATATGACTGCAGCCGAATTAGGGATGGGACGAGCAACGACATCCAGCAGCGGATCGAACAGTAACTCAGGAAGCACAGGCGACAACACTACTATGGGCACGGTCGAAGATGCTAACGGCACTCAATATGACGCCTATCTTACACAAGCGGAAAATCAAGAACTAAAACAGGAACAACAAAATAACATTTCCGCCCATGCCGACGGCACTGCTTTGGATATTTCTGAAATCGACGACATACGGTGCACGCTAGTACAACGAAAAAGAATTGGTAAAGACAAGCTATCCAAATCGACCCAAAGACCGATTAAATTAGCATGGCAAACCAGTAAAGGTTATACCGATTCTGGAGGACAACAGGAGCAACAACAAGATTTAACAAATGTCATGAAAACCATTGCTAACGATGGAATTCAGAATTTAGTTGATCAATTTGGCGGCGACATTTCAGACTATCAAGGAGACCTATCCTCTGCCAATTTCAATGATGTAGCAATGCTTCTGGGCAGATCTTTGTTTTCTCAAGTAATCAATTCTCCAAGCGCAAGCTTACAAGGCTATAATTTCGAAGATACTCTTCAAAAAATGGGCAGCATGTACTTCGCTGATTTTCTTGGCCTTCCTAGGGAGTTATTTATAAACCGGCAATATAATTCTTATGACGACTTTGCGCGGGTAATCGGCCAAGCTGCAGTTGAGCAAAGATTAAATATTCCGATCGGATCTTTCGACGGTGAAACTCTTGACTCAATGCTCACAAAGGTAGGGCAAAGAAAACTTGAGTATGAAATGGGTCTTGATACCGGAGACCTCGATAACTTCGCTTCAAGCTTAACCAATCAAGACACAAGTTTAAGAACTGAGATTGTCGGTCGAGCTGTGATTGAAAATACGCTCAACCTTGAAAAAGGCTCTTTTCTTGGAGCTTCTTTTCCTGAAGTGAAAAAAAATATTGGCAAATATAAAGGCGACCTCGTTTTCTCTAGCTCGAGTTATGTAGATAATGCGCTCCATCTGGAATTAGGAACGACCGATAAATTAAAAAACGGTCAAATGCTGCCCTACGACTTTATTATGCTGGTCGGCAAAACTCGAATGGATGATACTGCCTACGGATTAAAAAACTTCCAAATGTCCGACTCTGCTTTTGAGCTTGTGCCGGGTACATGGGACAAAGCTTTGCAAGGTTCGAGAGAAGCTCTGACTGAAATTGGCATAGCGCAAATGTCAAAATCTTTTACCTCTACCGAGCTGCAAAGAAAAGCCTTTAGAGAATGGCTTTATACTAATTCCTCCCCGGTAACAGGCGACAAATGTGAAGTAAAAGATCCAATCGTTGTCCCTTCTGTCCAGATTGATACTTATAAAAAAGATACCGCAGGTAAAGTTATATACGACAGAGATAGCAATCCAGTAATTGAAAAGTCAGAATATAAGAGCATAACCCTGTCTGAAGACAAAGTAACCGGGATCGGCTTGGCCAAGGGAGATATGTACCGTCTTTTCGGATGCAGTAAATCAAGCGGAAATGCCGTGTTCGGACGAGTCGGCGACAAGATTCTTTTTTACGCCTTTGCCAATTACGCCTTAAATCCAGATGACAAAGTAAAAATAGATTTAACGCAAGTAAATCCTCAAATCAAAACAAGCAACGCCGAACTTCAATTCTATTTAACTAGAATTCAAAGGGTTTATGAATTAACGAAAAGAATAAAGGCCAACTGGCAAGACAGTCAAGACGATCCTGAGTACAAACAAGTGCAGGATTCAATCAACAACTCTATTACGGCAATTGGAAATATTATAAACGATTCGATGCAAATCAACGGCATAAACTCGATCAAACAAGCTTCCAAAAAAATCGCTATTGAAGCTGACTATCTAAACAACAACGTAAACACGTTAAAAAAGCTTTCTCCTAAATGGGTAAACAAAATAAACGGCACAATTTCAGATATTAATGAACTAGTGAGACTAACAACCGAAATCATTGATGGAAACAGCGTTCCTTCTTCACAAAACTTAAACATCAAACAAATCCCTACAGGCATCTTTACAAATAAAGCTGATCGCACCTCTTCTCTAAGTTCATCCGGCAGCCAAAAAGGCTTTACTCCGAACCGTGCAATGCTGATGATGCTTTTATCTAAAAAAGTTTCACCCAAAGATTTCTTTCTTTCAGTTGGAGCAGAAAAGATAGAAAACGAATTAAATCTCCCGAACAATTCGTTTAACTATTACATACAGAATTACGAGAGAAAGGGCCTGGGCAGCCGAGATGCTTTTATGTCTTCTGTCGGCCAAGCCAGAATTGAAGAAGAGTTCTCAATGCCAAGCTTCTATTTTCAAGGGCCAATTTTGCGAAGCAACGTTAATATGCCCGATTTCAAGACTGATTATCATGCCTTGGCAGTTTGGACAGATAATGGGATAGCAAGCACACCGGTAACCAAAGGGACCCCCACCCTTATGAATAATCCCGGCCCGCTTAGTTTAACTCCCCTAAAAAGCTTTAAGGCGACCTCTTTTAGCACATATGCTTCCAATGCTTACGCAAAGCCCGATCTTCTAAATAGCAGCGACCAAACTCGACTTTACCAAAGAGAGTTCGCTTTAATTGCTCTAAAATACAACAATCAAAATGAATTCAACGGGCTGGTCGTGCAAGCCCAGAACAAATATAAGGCAGATATGCAGACTCTGATCGACAACGCCGGAGGCAACAAGTCATTCGAAACCAGCATCGCCGACGTTGTAGCCAACATTGAGACTTATAAAATGAATGACGGCATTCGAACTCCAGAAAACGATTTATTACTTAGAATGGGGCTTACCGGTTCCTACACGCTCGATTCTTTAACCAGCAACAATTTTGTAGCTTGGGGAACTGCCAACAAAAGAGCAGAGGAAATTGATAAAAAACTGGGCTTGAAAGCAGGATCGACTAGAAATTTAATAACCAATCGCAACATCAATGCCGGATATTCAAAAGATAATCTTTCAAAGGACGAGAAGCTTCTTCTTTCCGGCAAGATGGAAATTAATCCGGCCACCTTAGACATGTTTTTGCAAGTTTTAAATCAAGAAACAAGCAAAGAGGAGCTAAAAAAAATAAATATAAAAACAAGCTACAATGCTCTAAACCCTTATGCCAAGCTCCCTCCAAGCGATCAGCAATGCCAAGCGTCTTTCGAGGCTTTAGACGGAAATATGGTTTCAGGTTTTGCTCAAAACAACTCCTACCTTTATGTCGATAGAGACGGCCCCCACTACTTTGGCAACAAAAACGATGCCGAGAAATATTTCTCGGCGCATTCTGATAAAAGACTGACTTATCTGCAGGAATTATCAAGCGGACTATCTCGAATAACCGGCCTTCCCGCTGCTGACCTAGAAACAAAAATTTGGAATTACGTTTCTAATGAAAATGAAGTAAAAGTATTAGATCTTGACGACCAAAAATACGCAGAAATTGATAAGAATACAGGTGTATCAAAGACAGTTCTTGATAAACTGTTTAACAAATATGAAGATTTGGATGCCAACAAACCGCTGGTTGCCTATAAAAAAGCAGTCGGCCTTTCGACTTTAAAAGATGCAATTTCGGCCAGACTTTTTGGGAGTTTGGGGTTAAATATTTCTCTCGATACTTTCGGGCCGGATGATTTTTACGCCATTTTAAACGGCGATTTTAAATCTTTATACAAAGTTGCCGGGGCGATGATTGATCAAGAATTAAACTTGCCAAACGGCTCCGTCTACACTCTTCTCTCCGCTCCGAATGACGGCATACGCAAGTGCTCTCTCTCTGAACTGGGAGCAAATGTGCTCGGGCGGTCGATTGGGTTGAATTATATCTCTTTGAAAGGAAATATATACGATAACGTGGGGCGGGCAAAAATCGAGCAAACTCTCGGCATTTCCCGCAACTCATTTAGAGGGGGAAGCGTAGATGAGCTGATCGATAACATCAGTCCAATTGATTTTGTTCTCGCATTCCATATTCCAATGACCGGCAATTTTGCCGACGGAAAAAACATTGACAGCTATTTACCAAACTTCTTCTCATCTGATTACGTCAAAGCGATCAAAAATACTTCTGCGGAGTTTAAACTAAAAGCAATTAAGGATTACGCCGGCACAAACAGCGGTCTACCTGACAGCGAAAGAAAAGCCTTGGATCAGTTAAATACTAATATAAAAAGCAAAATCAAAGACACATTAAACCCCGACCAGCTATGGTGGAAATCTGATTATGTATTTGCAAAGGATGAACAAGGCCTTTCTCTTAAAAAAATGAAAATGCAAATCGCCTCTATTGATTCTACTTTTCAACTGGAAAAAGACAAAAAAACAGACAAAGGTATAACCGAGTTGATGCTGACCGGAAAACAGATTGATGATTGCACGACGCAAACCGTAATGACTCCTGTGATGGGCGTCCAAGTGCCAAAAGACGTGGTAACTTGCACAAAAAATGTTGTAATCACTCCTGATAGTTATTTGAAAAAGGTTTCCCGCTCGACTGTTAACAGACTGGCTCTCTCTGGAGCAGTTGATTTCTTAGGCGTGGACCTAACCGACGAGCAGAAGAACGCAATGAAGGATATTATCAACAACTTCACTACCTACGTTAAAACCGAACAGCGATGGGGAGATGTCTATAATGATGTCTCTAGAATATTTACAGACCTTAATTTGGATGAAAAAGCTAAACTTGATCAGGGCTCTTTCCAACAGATTTTAAATAACCCGCGCGACGCCAAGCAAGTCGTTTTGCCGCAGGTAGCCAGAAATTTGGATGAGCGGTTTGGCTTAACCTCGACAGACGATGGCTCGTTCACCTATCTTTATAAGCAATATGAAGCAAAAGCAGCAGAAAGAGAAAATGAATGCAACGAGTTTCAAATGACGCCGGAAAGAGCGCAAGAACTTAAGGGTCAGGAGAACGCAATCTATAAATCCCAAGTAGACACCCAAGTGAACAACGGCTCCTACGCCGTTATCGGCAATACTAGTATCGCTGCCGACCATACGGCCGACCTTAAATTTTCTTCGGAATCTTTGGAACAATTAAAGAAAATTAACGAGGAAAGATATAATGCCGACCAAGCTTACCACACCTGCAAGACAAACAACCGAGGCGGTGCACTGAAGGATTGGTCTGCAGAAAATCTTACTACTCACACCGCCCTAGCTTTTGCTGCTAATGCATTCTCGGCGAAACTATCAGGGAAAATTGCCGAGGCAACAAAGGGCACAGTAATTATGCCGCCGGCTGATATTTCAAAAATAATATTGTATGGAGATATGAGATACTTTTGGGCTGCTACTCTAGCGTATGGAGCAAACACAGTTATAAACGCGTCTAAACCCGATGAAACCGAATCAGTACCCCCTTCTCTTCGCATTTCATATCAAGATGTCCTGCTCATGACAGTTGGCAGCCCAGAAGCGGAAGAATATGCTGCCGATGCTGCCACGTATGATATGCTCGGAGGCACATTAGGAGGCGCAGCTAGAGATTACGATCAATCTTTTGTCTCTTATCGCTACGGTGATGTCTGTGCCGGTGATAATAATGGGCTGGGCGGTATATTCACCGATTGTCTATTAAACCAAAATTACTACTCTAATTCTCAGGGTTTACCAAGAGAATATAACAATTTAGTTAATGCTAATAATCAAACAAACGATAGAATACATGGTTTTTCCCAAGACAAACAAGCTGAAGCTCAAGCAAAATACGCAGAACTCCAAGGATCAGCGGATTTTTGTTACGACAATCTGGACGGTATTAAATTAACTTCAAATAATCCGGCCGATCTTGAAAAGGAGATTGATGATAAATTAAAAAATAATACTGCAGCTGGAGTTTGCGCCGACAAAATAGACACCCTTGAAACGGTGAACCAAGGAAGAGAAAATGCAAAACAAGATTCTAGGAAAATGTTTAAGGAAGACCTCCAATTTAGAATGATGGATTCGACATTTTGGGGTTATGATCACAACGTTTTCCCTGGTTTCTCATACGCCCTCATTAAAGGTGATGCCAAAGCAAAACAATTTGCTATCGCCACCTATATTAAAAACGGTTTAGTTAATGGCGAGTTTTTCGGTCAAAAAGTTAATTGGACAGATGGCATCAAAGACCCTGTCGCTCTTTTAGCTACTAGTGCTTTTATATATTCATTATCCCAACCAGGTGCCGACAAGACAGCAGTCTTCACGAAATATGTTAACAGCCCAGGATTTGACTTCACTAAAAGTTTTATTGCCGAGCATTCGGAAAATTGGTTTGGCTTTAAAATTGATCCTGAACTAGCGGGTGGTTTAATCTTGGGAGCTGCAACTGGAGATTGGGGATTTAAGAACGGCCTTGATGCTGATCAATCTGCTCATAAAGTGGGAAATCGGGATATTATGACTGTCGGAGGGTGGGGGGCAAAATTTACGAAAACAGTCGGATTTTCTTGGGCCGACAAACAGCTTGGTTGGAAGCCGGGAACAGCGGCACTTGTATATGAAGACGGAAGAAAACTTTATGAGAATTACAATAAAGTTAACAATCTTAACAGACAAATAAATACTCTAGATGATCAGATTGCGAAAACAACTGATCCAGAATTAAAAAAAGGCTTTATTGAATCCCGTGATTCAAAGGTGAAAGAAAAACAAAAAGCTTGGACTGCCGCACAGTTAATCGCAATAGAAATAATAAATAACCAAGTCAGCAAATTCTTAGAGAGATCATTTGGCAAAGGCATTGCTGACTTAGAAGAGAAATGGGGGTTGGTCCCTGGAAGTTTGATGATGCTGACAGAATCTGTCTCAGCAGTCGGTGTTGCATGGGGGCTTCAGCAGACAGGATTAGCTATATTTAAAGGAGCTGCTGCAGGCGCCGGGCCAATGCTATGGATGGCCTTAGCTATGTTTGTGGCCATTAACTTATTCGGCGTCTATAAAGTTGATGTAAAGTGTAGTGCAGATGGCTACTTCCCAAGGCTAGAAAATCCAAATCCAAGTGCAAATGATATAACGAATCTTGGCATTTGGGACGGCAAAGATCCAAATACAATGCAGCAAAAATCAATAGAAGCTGCGCAGTATAAAGCTAAGAGATTAATTGCTGACATGTTAGATATGCAAAATAATCCTCTCTATAAAGACATTGTTCCAAACCAGATAATGACCGGCCGAAACGAAGATGTAATAGCGCTAAACGCTTCGATCTCCGCCAACATCTGTGCTCAAGCAGATTCCAGTCTATTTGCAATCTCCGGAATATGCGGCGGCAATACTCAAGCCGGCGTCTGGGCCAATCCGCAAACCACAGCATATACTCATATTGGATTTTAGGGCACAAAGAGGGCGTCCCGACATTCCGTCGGGACGCCCTAAGGTTCTTATTTGGATCTCTCTTCCCGGTCTCTATTGGACCGGTATTTGTGGTTCTGGATATCTGTAGCGATCCCATCGAAGATGGGACCGACCACAAGACCTGAAACCTTCATCGCCTGCGGGTTCAAGATCTGAGCTTCCGCTCGCTTTTGATCCCGCTGCCAGCGATATCCCTCCTGGTTGGAGGAAGAGGAAGACGAGCTGCCTCGGCGCGTCGTATAGGAATATTTGCGAGAGCCTCCGCTCTCCTCGCTCATTCCTACTAGTTGGCTCTCCTCCAGAACCACACTTGATTCTAAGAGCGGGAGCGTGCGATATGATGTACCGCCTTGATATTGCTCTAAACTCAGTCCGACATATAGCGACACTCCCAGTTTCTCTGAGCTGTCCCTATCGTGCGACGAGCTAGATCCGCCAGACCGCCGGTAGGAATAGCTATCGCTATGCCGGCTAAAGCTCTCACTCACGTCGTTGCCAGAGATGGCATGAACGTCCAATGTTAGGACACGATCCCCCTTAATCTGGCAAGTTGTAGATATGGGATCCAGGTTCCGTTTCGGACCCTCAATGGCAAGCCGAGTACGGACAAAAGAAGCAATATTCTCAGCCCACTCATAGGCATTTTTGCCTCCAATCGTGTTTCCGTTGCCAGAGGCCTTCGCCCTAACAATGATCCGGCCACCACCGACTATCCAGAAATCGGCTAGGAGATCGGTGTTTCGGTAAATCTCCGCTTTCTGCGGGTTTCCGCAGGAACGAGGGTTAGTTGAGGCATTTCCGATCACCTCGAGGGCAGCCTTCTGAAGGCCGTGAGAGTTAATCTTAGTCTCAGCCAAGCATGGCTGAGAAAGCGACAAAACAACAACGATTACAAACAGTATAGCTTTCATTTCCATCTCCTCCATTCATCAATCGAATATGGTAGTCTTGATCTTATATAAGGCCTTTTCGGCCTAACCTCAGGTTGTAAACGTACAACTAACCCTAAACATGACGATATTATACACTAATTATTCGTAAATGTCAATGTAGGGTAAGGCAACTCGCCTTGCCCTCCTTGTAGACCACTCCGCCAGCTGGCGGATTAGCGTGTTATTAACAAGCTAAAGCTTGCGCTACGAGAACCCCGTAGATCAGCCTTTAGGCTGCTAGGCAAGCTGAAGCTTGAACTACAAAAATACTGAATTCTGTCTGACTGTTGTATTCTGTATTCTTAGTTCGAGTTCACTATCCTTAAATATCGTACGATCTTCCGGCCTATTTTTTTGTTCAGAAAATCAATCAGTTCTTCCGACTGCATTTGGAGTTCTGAAGCCTCCGAAGAAGACATCACAGAAACCTTTAGAACACCCCTAGAGAAAGAAATTGGGGTAAGACGCATCTTTTCCCATTTCTCGGCATAAAAGCAAATCTGGGCGCTTTCTGCGGTCCCAGCAAAGCCCCTTTTGGCCAAGCTTTCCCTTAATATTTTATCCAATTTATCCATCTGATTTAGTGATTTCTATTATCTTAGCTTTTTTTAACAATTCAGGCGATAAGTGAGATTCTTCGGTTGAGGTAATCAATGATTGATACTGAGACACAAGCTCTCCCAAATGAGCTCGTCTCTCAGGATCAAATTCAGAAAAAATATCGTCTAAAAGAAGTATCGGTTTTACTAAACTATTGTTTATTTCCAAGCTCTCTTCTTTTATATTCTCTATATATTTAAGCTCAGCAATCTTCAAGGCCAAAACAGCAGATCGAATCTCCCCCCTCGAGGCAAAGTTTGCCATATTGCGGCCGTTAAGCTCAAATATTATATCATCTCTATGCGGACCAAAAATAGTCTTTCCGGAGGCAATTTCCCGACGCCTAAATCGATGCAAGGCTTCTTCTAAATCATCTGCTTCAAAATTTTTAATATAGGCGATCCTAAGATTAGCGCCGGCATCTCCAGAAATTGTCTGATAAAGGTTTGAAAGAAAGTCGTTAATATAATTAATAACCTTCTTTCTTTCCTCGACAATTACGCCGCCTAGCTTGACCAGCTCTTTATCCCAAAAATCCAGTTCATTCTCTCCGCTTTGTCTCTGGAATATTCTCTGCAACAAATTATTTCTTTGCTGCTTAACCTTCTTATAGTCAATTAAAGTCCTCAAATATTCACTGTTTATCTGGCTGATCATCACGTCTAAAAACCGGCGCCTGTCCGAAGGAGAACCTGTTATGATTGAAATAGTTTCCGACGAAAAAACAACCGTCGGCAGGCATCCAATAAAATCAGAAAGCTTTCTATTTATTCCTTTTTCCTTCGCCTGCATAAAAAGACGGGGAGTTTTGGATAAAAATATTTCAAGATCGTCGCCAACAATGCGGGCGTAATCAGAATCAAAATTAATCAAATTTTTCTTATCATCTTCGCGAAAAGAACGGCAAAACGAAAGCATCGTCATCGCTTCTAAGATATTGCTTTTGCCAGCACCGTTTAGCCCCACTAGAACAGTGATCTGATCAAGATCAATTTCGAATTTCTTATGGTTGCGAAAATTTTCTAAACAAAGATGATTGAACATGATGCTAAAATTACAAACCCAAAATTACAAAAATCAAATAAACTCCAAGCTCAAAATTCAAAGTTTTAAATTTAAATATTTATGATTTGTAATTTATTTGGAACTTGCGATTTTGAATTTAGTGCTTCTTCAAATTGATTAGAAATTTAGTTGTCTATTTTGAGCGGCATGACGATGTAAATAAAATCTTTGTCTTTGTTGGACTTTATCAAGCCAGCCGAAGCATCATCATTGAACTCTAAAATAACTTTATCCGACTGAATAACCTGCAGCACATCCAACACGTACCGTACGTTGTAGGCAATCTCAATCTCTCCTCCGCTCACCTCTGCTTCTACTTCGGAAACGGTATCACCTGTTTCATTGGCCATCGACGATATTGATAGAGTTTTTTTGCCGGCTTTAATCCTAATGTTGTTGGCAGAATTTTTTGCAAATAAAGCGGACATTTTTACTGCCGACAACATCTCAGAGTACCCAACAGTAGCTTTAATTTTTGAATTAGCAGGGATGATTTGGGCATAATTAGGAAAAGCGCCCTCGATTAGGCGGGAGATAACCTGTGTCTCGCCTATCTTAAATAAAATTTGGTTTTCAGTCGATGAAATTGCAATAGTGCCCGCTTCATCACCGCTGGAAATTCGAAGAACTTCTGACATCGTTCTAGAGGGAACAATGAATTTTTTCTCCGGCAAACTTTCATCCAATTTAAGCTTTTTTTCAGATAATCGATAAGAATCAGTTGCGGCTAAAGTCAGAGTTTTGCCGTCAAAGTTAAAATAAACCCCAGCCAAAACAGGCCTCGTCTCGTCATTAGCCGTAGCGATCGCCACTTTTTTGATGGCATCTAAGAATTCTTCTTTTTTTATCGAACAAAATAAGTCCTTAGGAAGCAGCGGAATTGTGGGGAATTCCTCTGCAGAGATGCCATTAATATTGGCTTTATAATGCTTTGATTTTAAGCTCAAAGAGGTCCCTTTGGTAGTAAACTCAATCGACTCATCATTATTGTTAATAATAAATTCTGTTAAGAGCCGCGCTGGAATTGTGAGCTTGCCGTCCTCTTCTATCTTCCCTATTGAGCGCGTTGTGATAGCAATTTCCAAATCAGTAGCCGAAAGAGTAATTTTTCCTTTTTCAGCCGAGATTAAAATATTACTTAAAACCGGCAAAGTAGTTCTTGAACTTACGATTCTTGAGACTTGATTTAAAGCTTTAGCAAAATTTGATTGAACAGTTGTAAACTTCATTGTTTTTCCTTTCTTTTAACTATATATCCACATTTTTCCGACTCTATTGTTGATAACTAGCCGACTAGGCTTTGTTAATTCCACTATCCTACATTAGTATTTTTTCAAATACTTAATTTCATTGTGAATAACCGCTCTTTTTATCTACAGATAAAGTGTTTTTTAGTCTTTTCTGCCCATTATTTATCCGAAAATCCCCGAGATATCCCCAACCAAACCCTTTAATCAACAGTTTTTCCCACAAGAATCCACTATTTAATCCACAATTTCTGTAATATTTTTTCTATTTATCAGAGCTACTTTTTTGACTTATAAACAGTTTCCACACCCCTTATTATTACTGTTACTGTATTAATATCCTTTTATTTTTATAACACACAGAGTGGATAACCAAATCATTTCACAATAGAAAAAATCTTTTCTTTAATTACAGAGAGGTCCTCTTTTACTCTTTGGTTTTTTGATACATCAGCTTCAATCTTGCTGCACCCATGCATAATTGTAGAATGATCTTTTCCTCCCATTTCCCTGCCAATTTCAGGATAAGACAAATTGGCTTCATGCCGCAGAAGATACATTGTAATTTGACGAGGAACAACAATTTCTTTAGTACGTTTTTTGCCGAGTATATCCTCAATTGGAATCTGATAATGTTTATGAACTTCTCTAATAATTAACTCAGGGGTGATTACTTGATTTTTCTTAGTGATAATATTGCCGAGTATTTCCGATGTTTTCTCTAGAGTTAAGGAACTGTTTGTTAGTTCGCAAGTCGCAATAACTTTTGTGAGAGCTCCCTCTAGTTCTCTTATTGAAGATTTGACATTTTCTGCGATGTAACTAATAATTTCTTGATCGATTGGGATATTATAAGTTTTTGCTTTTTGTGAAAGAATCGCTTCTCTGGTTTCAATGTCTGGCTGGCTAATGTCGGCCACCATGCCGCCCTCAAAACGGGTCTGAAGGCGAATCTCTAATCCTTTAATAGCTTTAGGAAAACAATCAGAGGTTAATACAACTTGCTTATTGTTTTGATGGAGGTGGTTAAAAGTGTGGAAAAATTCCTCCTGAGTTCCTTCTTTGCGGGAAAGAAATTGAATATCATCAATTAATAATAAATCCACATTCCTATATCTATTTTTAAAGTCTTTGGCTTTCCCGGAGCCGGAACTAACCGCTGAGATAAAATCATTAATGAATGTTTCTGTTGAAACATAGAGCACACATTTATCAGGGTTTTGGGATAAGAATTCATTACCAATTGCTTGCATCAAATGAGTTTTACCAAGTCCAGAGTCTCCATAAATATAAAGCGGGTTGTACGTTTTGCCTGGACTTTTTGCCACAGAGCGTGCTGCCGCATGAGCCAATTGGTTGGATGTACCGACCACAAAATTTTCAAATTTATAAGAGTTATTTAATGTTGTGTTGTTGGGCAAAGAACGCGGTTCAACAGAAGGGGCCTTAAAGGAAGGTTTATCCACAGGGGTGTGGACAATCTTGTTTTTTTCAAACTGAATTACTTGATTAGGAGAGGGCGCAGCTATCTTAAATTTGATGAGCTGGATTGGCTCCTCAACTTGGTTTTGTAGCGCCTTAAGTATGTCTTTTAAATATTTTTTCTTAAGCCAATCTTCAACAAAAAAAGTCGGCACTCCGATTGTGAAAATGTTCTTATTGTAATCAATAATAAAAGTGTTTTTAAACCATGTTTCGAAGTTTGCTCTAGATAAAGTAACTTGCAATTCACCTAAAGCATTTCGCCAAATTTCTGTGGAATCCATGGGTGTATCTCCCTTCCCATTTATTGTAATTGAAATATACCAAGTTATCCACAAGGCAAGTCAATACAGCGTTGTACGGGGCATGGGAATTAGTGTTAAGGATTAAGGATGTTCCGTCTTAGTTGTCATTCCCGCGCAGGCGGGAATCCAGAAACTATTATATGGATCCCCGGGCACCACTCCCAAGCTACACCGCTGGTCCCGAGGATGACAAAGGAAAAGTGAGTGATTAGTTATGAAAAGCTACTCTTGCCTTGGCTCCAATTTTGTGTTAATATCCTTATGTTATGAAAAGAACATTCCAAGGAAATAAAAGACATAGAGCGAGAGTACATGGCTTTATGGCTCGTATGGCTTCTTTGGCGGGAAGAAACGTTTTAAAACGAAGACGCGCCAAAGGTAGAAAAGTTTTATCGGCTTAAGTGCAGAGAATTGTTTTTTGTGCGATAATGAGCTCACAAGCTCATTTTTTGTTAATTAATTTATCATATTATGCTGCCGACAAAATATAGATTACAAAAAAGTACAGATTTTCAAAAAGTATTTAAAAATTCTAGACCGATAAGGCTCCTGAATTTAACTTTTAGAGCATTTAAAAATCCGAGGCTGGCCAGTGATGGCGAGACTCGCATTAGGTTTGGTTTTATTATTAGTAATAAAATAGATAAGCGGGCGACTAGGCGCAATGCTCTAAAAAGACAACTTCGGCAAGTCGCTTCAGACTTGATTTCTGAGCTCAAAACTGGATATGATATAGTAACTGTTGTTCACAAAGATTTCCCTTTCCCTTATGAACAAGATGAGATTAAAAAGCAGTTCAGAGAAGGGATAAAAAGATTGGGGCTTCTGAATTAATCATAATGAAAAAGGTTTTTATTTTTTTAATAAAGGTTTATCAGCAGACGTTGTCTCCTGATACTGGTTGGTTTAGAGCAAAATTTCCTGGAGGGTATTGCAAATATACCCCAAGTTGTTCAGAGTATTGTAAGCAGTCGATTGAGAAACACGGGGTTGTTAAGGGGGGCGCTAAGGGAATGTGGAGAGTGGCTCGCTGCAATCCATGGAGTAAGGGAGGCCTTGATCTGCCGTAAGCAGATCAAGGAAAATGACTAATTAATCCAAACAAATTCTAATGCAAAAATTACAAGCACAAAATAACAAATCACAAATAAATTCAAACATTAAAACTCTAAATGTTAAAAACCTTTTGGATTTATTATTTTGAAAATTGATATTTATTTGGAACTTATGATTTTGAATTTGGTGCTTAACGAATTAGTGTTTGATTAGAGCAATTAGAAATTAGAAATTTGGATTTAGGATTTAAAAATGATCAACTTCTTTAAGATAGTCTTATACAACCCCTTATATAATTTATTGATCTTTTTGGCGTGGCTTGTGCCGGGCCATTCGATTGGATGGGCGATTATTATTCTAACTGTAATAATTCGTCTTCTCTTGTGGTCAAACTCTATAAAAGCGGCTAGAGCGCAAGTTAAAATGCAGGCGATACAGCCGGAAATTAATCGTTTGAGAAAAGAAATTAAAGACCAACAAGAGCAAGGTAAAGCTTTGATGGCACTTTATAAGAAAGAGGGTGTGTCTCCTTTTGGTTCCTGTCTGCCGCTTTTAATTCAAATGCCAATAATAATCGTACTTTATCAAGTATTCAGAGCAGGCGTTGATCAGTCCAACTTCTCACTTCTCTACAGCTTTGTCCCCCATCCTGAAAAAATTAACGCCTTCTTTCTTGGGTTCAATCTAGCAAAGCCGGATCTTTGGATATTGCCGATTCTTGCGGGTGTAACTCAGTTTATTCTTTCATATTTGATGCAGCCGAAAGTCGCGACGCAATCAAAGGTAGATATTAAAAGCGGGGATTTTGATCCAATGCAGATGGCGAATAAGCAGATGGTCTATTTCTTCCCTTTGATAACAGTATTTTTTGCAAGATCACTGCCTTCTGCCCTAAGTATCTACTGGATTGTTACAACATTATTCGGTATTATTCAGCAGTTGTATGTGAACAAACATATTAGAAAAGAAAAATTTGTTGAGGCGTCTATCGAAGAAGCTAAAGAAGCAGTTGATGAGATAGAAAAAGGGATTGAAGCTCCAAAGAAGAAAGATTATCTCTCAAGAATGATGGAAAAGCGCCTCGATAAGCAAGAGAAAAAGAGCGGGGTAGAGATAACGATTAGGAAAAAATAACAACACTGATTTTTTACACCGATAGGCACAGATAATAACCTCGTCTAACCTTTCCTTCAAAAGGAGAGGAGCATCTGTGAAAATCTGAATGATAGATCTGTGTTGGAATTACCTTGAAAGGATATTATGCATGAACATATTGAAAAAATAAAAAAGAAATCAAAGGAAGTGGTAGATTTACTTGGTTTTTCATCAGATGTAATAGCTGTGCAGAGAAACAATGTGCTTTTTCTAAATTTTCAAATCGATGACCCGGCTATTTTAATTGGCCGAGGGGGCGAAGGCTTGGAGTCGCTTCAACATATTATTCGGCTGCTCTTGGGCCAAATAATAAATGAGACTGGCAACATCTTAATCGTGGATATAAACGGTTATCGTGATAAGAAAAACTTTTCTATTGAGAAAATGGCCAAAGAATCTGCCCTAAAGGTCATCTCAGAGGGAATTGAAATAGAGCTCCCTCCAATGAACGCATTTGAACGTCGGATAGTGCACACATTAGTCTCAAATATGGCGGATGTTGAAAGTGGAAGCACTGGCGATCATAGGGACAGGCGGGTTGTAATAAAGCCAAAAAAGAAATAAGACAAGAACGGATAGCGGATCCGCCAGCCGGCGGACTAATAACTAACTAAACAAATTATTTCGAATATAAAAAAAATGGCCAAGATACGGTCATTTTTTTGTTGGCGGAGAGGGTGGGATAATGAAACGCTCGTATATCTCGCTTCTAAAAACCGACGGTTTTTAGTTTTTTCCTGCACGGGAAACTCCCGTTTCCCGACCCCTTCCCAGTTCAAATCTCTTTTGCCATTAAATATAGCCCATTCTGGGCAACATTTAATGGCGGAGAGGGTGGGATTTGAACCCACGAGCCGGAAATCCGACTACTTGTTTTCGAAACAAGCGCACTAGGCCACTATGCGACCTCTCCGTATAATCTTCCAATGAATAGATTATCATAAAATGAGATCAATTTCACCCCCTGATTGTCGACCCTAGATTCTTGGTCTATAATTAAGGCATGTCAAATATCAATGATACAATTTTTTATGTAAAGCGCGAGGAGGAGGAAAGGCACACTGAGGAGCTGGCTAAGAAGTTAAATTTGCCGTATACAAATTTAGTTAGCTACCCTTTGACGCGAGATGTCTTAAGCTATGTAGATGAAAACTCGGCTATCCTTTGCCAGCTGGTCCCCTATCTTAAAGTCGGCAAAACAATCAAAATTGGAGCTGTTGATCCGAACAGCGATGCAACTAAAAATTTTTTAGAAAAATATCGAGCGTCTACTGGTTTCACGGTGTCCATATCGTTGATTTCTAAAGCAAGTTTTTTGTACGGAATTTCTTTCTATGAAAAATATAAAACTGAAGA
Source organism: Patescibacteria group bacterium (assembly GCA_023484645.1). The sequence continues at coordinate 48,748 of JAMCZZ010000028.1, read as the reverse complement.
AGCTGTAAAACAGCAAACGAAAGAAGAAGAGGAAGATGTTGGCACAGAAATCGAAAACGTGCAATCGGTGGCGGATGCGGTCAAAAAAGTTAACACAACCAAGCTTTTAGATGTAATTCTATTGGGCGCGATTAAAACAAAAAGTTCAGATATCCATCTTGAACCATCCGAGAAAACATGCCTGGTTCGATATCGAATAGACGGAATTTTGCAGGACGTAGTTACTTTATCTGTAGAGCAATACAAAAGTTTGCTTTCCAGGATCAAATTTTTATCTAAATTAAGAATGGATGTGCAAGATGCTCCGCAAGACGGAAGATTCTCGTTTAATATCCCCGGAGACCTTAGTGAAGAAAGTGATATAGACCTAAGAGTGTCAATCATGCCGTCGTCATTCGGAGAATCGATAGTTTTGCGCTTGCTTGGACAGGAAAAATCTATTCTAATGCTTGACCGCCTTGGCTTCCGGCCTGAAGCGTTATCTATGATTAAAAAAGCGATTGCAAAACCGTATGGCATGATATTAACTTCAGGCCCGACGGGAAGCGGGAAGACCTCGACTCTATATGCTGTTCTAATGGAGTTAAAAAAGCCGGGCGTAAAGATAATCACTTTAGAGAATCCGGTTGAATATCGTATTGAAGGAATTGAACAAAGCCAGGTTAAACCCGGGCAAGGGTACGAATTTGCAGACGGCCTAAAAGCCTCCCTGCGCCAGGACCCCGACATTTTAATGGTAGGTGAGATAAGAGACCCAGAAACGGCTGAAATTGCTGTCCAGGCCTCTTTGACGGGGCATTTACTTTTATCCACTATCCACGCCAATTCTGCGCCGGCAGTTTTTCCTCGATTGATAGAGATTGGAGTTAAACCATTTCTTCTTTCTGGGTCAATTAATATTGTTATGGCTCAAAGGTTGGTTCGAAAGATTTGTCCGAAATGCCAAGAAGAATATATTCCTGCGCCTGAGACATGGGAGGAGGTCAAAGAGACTCTTCTGCCGGTTAAGTCTAGACTTGATATGAATATTCAAAAAGTTTTAGATGGAGCAGCGCCCAAACTAAGGAGAGGCAAGGGGTGTAAAGACTGCAGTCAATCTGGATACTTGGGCAGACAAGTTATAGTTGAGGTCCTTAAACCGGATGACACAATTGAAGCTTTAATATCTAAAAAGGCCTCAATCGCCGAATTTACTAAAACGGCACAGAATCAGGGGATGATTTCGATGGAGCAAGACGGTTTATCTAAGGCCTTAATAGGCACGACGACGATAGAAGAAGTCTGGAGAGTAACGAAGAGTTAGACTCCTATTGTGGTGAAGCTGCCGACTGCTCTTAAAATCGCGAATGCCAGTGAAATTATAATAATACCGATGACAGCGTTGATAAGCCCCTGCTGGGCTTTTTTTGATTGCTCTGGATTTCCACCGGCGGTGATATACATAATGCCGGAAACTACTAAAAAAATAAAAGCCAAAACGCCGGCAAAGTATAGCAGCCAAGTTATGATTAAAGTGACTAATCCAGTAACGCCTAAAGGAGTGGTTGATACATTTATTATGCCAACCAAATCCTGACCTGTTATTGTCGCTAGTAAAATTGGTGCCATCATTTTAGTCTTAAAGTATTAAATCATCATTATTAATTAAAGTCTTTATGTGTTGTTATATTTAGTGAATTTAAAAATGTCCCTAATTAAATTAAGGACATTTTTTGTAGATTGAACCTATAAGTATGTACGAATATTATCGGTTATTGGCGATTGAATTGACTGCTTGAAGTATGACAAAAGCTAGAACAATTATAACAATACCGATAATAGAATTGATAATTCCCTGCTGACCTTTCTTCGCCTGTTCTGCGTTGCCACCGGCTGTAATATAAGTGATACCGGAGACGACAAGATAAACAAAAGCTAGTACGCCGGCGATGTAGAGAACCCATTTAATTACCAAATCGACAAGATCTCCTATGTTCGTAGCGCTTTCATTAACTTGTATTGCATTTCCAAGATTGTTTGCGTCAACAGCATAAGCTCTCTCGATTAAACTTGTCAACATCTGCCTCCTTTAATTAAATAGTTGTTAGTCTAATTATATTTTATAACAACAGTTTTATTATAAACCTATCTATAGTTCAGTAGTCAAGGGGATAATGCTATTTTGAGTTAAACATATTAGAAATCACTCTAACAATAGCTAATGACAACACCACAATTATAATTCCAATAATTGCATTAATTATCCCCTGCTGGCCCTTTTTCACCTGTTCTGGGTTGCCTCCGGCGGTAATGTATTGGATGCCGGCTATTAATAAATAAATAAAAATTAATACTCCCGCAAACCATAACATTAAATCTAAAATTTTAATGAAAACGTTGGTGAAATTACCATATTTATTCAGATCAATCTGGGTTGCCTGGCTGATTTCGTCGGCAGAAGGCTTGGCGGCATAAATTTTTTCTAAAATATTGAACATTGGCCTCCTATTTACATACTCCTTCGGTGGTAAAAAAACAAACGATCCAATTTAACAGTCCTTTCGAAACAAGGATTACCAGAAGACCAACCAGCGCCCAAATTAAAGTCTTTTTTGCCATCACAAAGGATTCCTCTGAACCATAAGAATTGAGAAGCGCTCTAGCTGCCCACAAGACCATGACAAATGCAACAATCCCAGCAAAGCTAAGGGCATAGTCAGTTACTTTTACCACCAGACTCCCAATGCTGTTCAAGTCTGCCTTAGCGGCGTCTCCGCCGGGAAATATCGCTTTAAAAATTTTTCCTAATGTCGGGGTGATGTCGTCGCCGTCTGAATTTGTTGTCGGCTGGGAATTTTTTAGCGATCCCCCTGAGCCAGCGCCGGGTTCTGAAGCCGGAGCCGTTCCATTTGGATCAGCAACCACGATGTCAAAATTCTGAGTATAAAGCAAATAATCCGCAGAATTAGAATCCACAATATCAACCTTAATCGTGTGATTGCCTGGGGTCATAATATCAACCCAAGCGCTAGTTTTTTCGCCTTTATTAAGAAACCCCGTGGCTTTGGATAAATAGTTGCCGGTTTTTAAATCATTAACTTTTATCTCGAATAGTAGGTCAGCACTTGTTTTGTTCTCCATTGAAATTTGGACATGCCCCCCGGCATCGATTTGCTTGTTGACTGCGCTAATTATGATGTCATTTTTGCTGAAGAGCGCTACTCCGCTGGGGGTTGTGATATCATTAGTAAGTATTATCTCAATTGGCTTTGTCTCCATGCTTAATAAACAATGGAGGTCTTTGTGATAGAGTTTAATTTTTACCACATAATCGGCAGGATCAAGATTGCTGGTCTCGAATTCTGGTTTACCAATGTTGCCTATTCCAGATACAGCCTCAAGGGATCCTGTTTGCTCTGCCACCGAGTTGCCTTGTTTTAAAATATCGACTATATAAGTTATCCCATAATCATTGCTAAAATTCTCAATTAGGACCACAAAGCTGTCCCCTTTTGTTATCCTGCTTGTGAGCGATTTAGTGATAAGATCAATTTGAGAATGGTCCGCTCTTCTAACGCTATCCTCACAATAATTTTCACCGGCTGCTTTTACTGGAGAGGTAAAAACGCCGAATGCGAAAAATGTGGCGGCGGTTAAGACAGTCATTGATAGAACGTTAAATTTTAGTTTGTTTATGCGCATAAAAGTTTAGCCCAACAACCCAAAAGCTGCTTTAGTCAAAGCGAAGGACAGTACCGACAAAACAATTCCAAGAGCAGCATATATAATCGATCTTTTTGCTCTGGCAATCTTAGTTGGATCGCCGTCGGCAGTGCCGAATTGAATTCCGCCTACCACTAAAGCGATAAAAGCAATCGAACCTAAAAAGTATTCAAGAAACTCCAATCCTCTGTCTAGAACAGAGCCAATACTTTCTATGTTGCTAGGTTTGATATCTTTAAGAGAATTGTCTGCTTTTAGGTAAAACTGGGTAGAGAAAACAGCAACAAAAAGGGACAAGACACTGAACCCGATCAAAATCTTTGTGATTGTTTTTGTGGTTGCGTATTGTTTCATTTTCTTAGGTTATCAAGATATGAATAGTATTCATGGCTGTTTTCGGGAAGCATTCATCCGGTGCTGGTACATTCAGAATATTGAGAATCAACTTGATAAGTAATAAGAGTAAAAACCCTAGGATTGCGCTTGTTAGTATGTCTTTCGTATCCGTAAAGACCGCATCGTTGCCGGCTGCCGTCATATACCGGTATCCGGCGTAAATAAACATAAGTAGGGTCAAACCAAAGCCAATATTGAGCGCCCAATTATAAATAGCGCATATATATTGAGAGTAAGTGAAGTGGTCTTTATTTCCTTGTCCCGGTATGGGTACGCCTACTCCAACACCGTCTGCCGATAATTTGAAATATGAAATAAGGACAAGCACAATTACGGCAAGCAATAGCCAATATATGACATGCAAAGTTCTTCTTCTATTTTTAATCTTATTTTTTTTCATTTGTTTTCTTGAACTGACTAATTTGCTGACTAGCTAATAAGCTGACTTGCTGACTGTCTACCAATCCTCTTTGCGGAGAAGCTGCGAGATTTTATCTGAAGCCAAATCAAGCGAAGATTGTGAACTCTGCGTACCGGAATTTACTGATGCGATTGCTTCTCTTATAATTGAGTCAAATTCAACCGGATATCTTCCTTTAACAAGAGAGTGAGCAGTAGCCAACGCTAATTTCTCCGGATTTGTGCCGGTGCGGTTTTTTATCGAAATGTCATAGCTAGAAGCTTTCTTTGAAGTGTAAAGTCGGTTGGCAGAGTTGAAGCTGCTAATCGAGCTGTCGCCGACAAGAGTCATCACTAGGTTCCAGGCTACATTCGTATTCTTTGAAAATTTACTTACGCCGTAGGCGGTAAACTTTGAATAGTCGGTTATTTTATTTGCATCTTCACTTACTTCTGGGGCAAAGGCTCTTTTGTATTTTAAGTTGGGATATTTCTGCAGAAGAGTATTTTGAAGATCACTATATCCGAAAATCATTCCAACCTTATTATTGGCAAATGCATCGACTGCATCACCTAAAGAGTCATTCCAACTATAATTTTCTGAACCGGGGTTGGAAAATGAAGTATAAAATTCTAGAGCGCGTATTCCAGGGGTGTCTCCTGCGCCGGTCGAGGTGGTCTTTGGCAGATTGAAAGTCGCCAATTTCACATCATCGGACAAGATACTAGTCTCATTCTGCATCATAAGAAGATATAAAATCTCTTCTGAATTGAACACTTCGCTGGTGCCTAAAGCAGCACCAGAGACCGCTATGTTGTCGCCATCCCTTTGTGTGATCAGATTAGCGGTGGCCACAAAATCAGTCCATGTTTTTGGTGTATCGTTTAAGAGTTTATTTGCCGTTTTAACAGCTTCTCTATCTGTTTTGTTGGCATCACTATAACTCTTTAAAGTATCAGAAAAAACTTTGGGATTATAGTAAATCATTAGAGGTTGGACCGAAGGCGCCATAGCATAAATTTTGTTTGAGATACTGAGTGATTCTTTAATCGAAGGCACATAATCTTTGTCCAAATTTACATTTTTTGCTACTGAATCTGGCATTGGAGCAAGTTTTTCTTTATGGCGATAAACCCAATCATTAGGCATTGCCCATACGTCTGGTCCTGCACCGGCAGCGATTGAGTTTAGAACGCGGTTTTCATAATCAGAACTCTGTTCCTGCTTTTTATACACCACAGTATAATTCTTGTTATTTTTTTGGAAATTCTTTATTACTGGCTTCCAAGCGTCTTCTTCTTCAAAACTCCAAATAATAATGTTCCCGCCAGAAGTAGTCTTTTTCGTGCAGCCCGATAAAGTGGTAGCAAAAATTAAAGCAACCAAAAGATAGCTTACGATTCTAAATATTTTTCGAGTACGCATTGTCCCCTCCAATGATCAGCATTAAATTATCTAATTGATCCAAGCAAGCACCACCCTATCAAGCACCAAATTCAAAATCATAAGTTCCAAATAAATTACAAATTAAAAAATATTTAAATTTAAAACATTTTGAATTTTGAAATTAATATTTATTTGTCTTTTGTAATTTTGGATTTGTGATTTTAACATTGGATTTAGAAAATTATTTCAATTTTGCTGCCGTTTCTTTGATAAAACTGGCAAATTCTCCATTAATATCCTCTCTCTTCAAAGCCATTTCCACATTTGTTTTCAAGTATTCTGTAACATTTCCGCAATCATAATATTTGCCTCCTTTAATTTCAATCGCGTATGAAGGCATTCCTTGCTCTTTCAATTTATTGATTGCATCAACATAAACTAGTTCGTCTCCTGGCTGTAGTTCAATGCTTTCTAGTGCCTCAAATATTTCTGGTATGGCGATGAACCCTCCAAGTGATGCCAAAGCTGCCGAAGGCCTACTCTCCATGCCAGGTTTCTCTATCCAATCGTCAACTTTAATAATACCCTCTTCAATAACTTCTCCTTTTGCAAATCCGTATCTTTTAGCATCCTCTGGTTTTTCGGCTTTTAAACAGCTTACTAAATTGGATTGATATCTGTTGTAAGCTTCAATTAACTGCTTGGTTTTAGATTCAGGTTTGGCGATGACAAATTCATCCCCCCAACAAACTATAAAAGGCTCATTCCCAACGATGCTTTTGGCGGTTAAGATAGCGTCGCCATTCCCCCTCTGTTCTTTTTGTCTGACATAAACAAATTCTGCAATATTGGAGAGTTTCTTAATTTGTTCAAGTTGTTCGACTTTACCATTTTCTTTTAATTTATACTCTAGCTCTAAATGTCGATCGAAATGATCTTCGATTGCTCTTTTGTGCCAGCTTGTTACAAAAATAATTTGCTCTATCCCCGCTTCTGCCAGTTCTTCAACAACATACTGAATGACCGGCTTATCAACTATTGGAAGCATTTCTTTTGGCAATGCCTTTGTGATCGGTAAAAATCTTGTCCCATACCCTGCCACAGGGACAACCGCTTTGCGAATTTTCTTCATAATCAATCCTTGTTAAGTAACAATATAAATTTATCACAGAAGAAAATTATTTACAAAAAAATTTGCTCAATTATTTCAGCAAATTTACATCACCTTTATTTTTCGAGAAAGCAAAGTAAATCGAGAAGTTTAAATTTAAATAGTTCTCGACAACTCGAACAATAAAAGCTATTTTTCGTTTATTTTAATAACCTTTGTCTTTACTTTAGCATCTTTTGGAATTTGAATCGTTAAGAGCCCGTCTTTCAAAGTAGCTTTTGCATCTTCGGTATTTACAGCAACAGGGAGTACATATGAACGGGAAAACGGCCCCCAGTAGCATTCCTGAGTAAAATGTCTTTCGCTGGAAACATCATGTCCCGGTTTTCTTTCGCCCCTTAGAGTTACAACCTCTTCGGTTATAGAGATATCCACATCGCCGGACTTAACTCCGGCTATTGGCGCCAATATATAAATACTATGTTCGTCTTGATAAACATCGACAGAAAGTTGACCTTCCGCTTCATCGTCGTACATCCAGTCTTCATGATTTGTTTCTATCATTGCCCTCCTTTTGTCGATGATGCCTCAAAAAAGCTGCAAATCGACCAGTTATCTTTAGTATAGTTAACCCCAAAAAAATAGTCAACAAATGTTTAGTAGATAGTTAACGGTTGTTAGTCTATAGTTGAAGAGTGTTTTATTTAGGATTTTTCGATATTTATCAACAACATCAATCACGAGTAATTTTTCAAGAGTAAAATATGGATATTAATGGTTTAAATATCCCAGTCTATCCCAAGCAAATTGCCAGTTTTTTTCTTGAGATATTTTTCCCGAAAAGATGCGTTAATTGCGGAAAGATTGCTTTGCATTTTGTTTGTCCTGTCTGCGTTCAAAATATAGAAAAAGTTAAAACAAGCACTTGTCCTGTCTGTGGAAAAATCAGTCAATTTGGTAAATTTTGTCCCAATTGCAAAAAGGCCGAATTAGGTGGAATAATCACTGCTGCAAGATACGAAATTGGCCCAATTAAAGAAATGGTCCACCATTTAAAATATTCTGGAATGACCAGCCTGGCAGAGATGCTTGGAGAGTTGATCGTAGAACGCTTGGAGCGTGAAATGCCAAGGGGCAATATAGTAGTAGTTCCGGTGCCCTTGCACCGAAAAAGAGAATTTTCCAGAGGGTTTAATCAAGCTGAGCTTATTGCCAGGTATATTTCAAAAAGATTGAATATTTCCGGAGGAATGGCCTTGTCTAGAGTCAAAAACACCGAAAGCCAAGTGAAATTATCGGGAGATTTGAGAAAGAAAAATTTGATTGATGCTTTTGCTTGCACAGATGAAGAGTTAATTCTTGGAAAAACCGTACTTTTAGTCGATGATGTTACGACAACCGGTTCAACATTAATTGAATGTGCCAAAATTTTGAAACAAAACGGCGCAAAAAAAGTTTTTGGAGTTGTTGTGGCTAGACGGGTGAATTAATTTATTATGTGATTTCTTAAATTTGTGAAGATTGGGACCGGCATTTGACCGGTCCCAGGTTCGCTACTAGTTTCACGCAACTTTCAGCTGATGCGCTTTTGGTGTTACGTACACGATGCCGATAGATATATTGCGCGTAGACAATGCTACTGTTCCATATCCCCAGCCATGTGGTATTTCTCCTGATACGCTGCTGATGCGTGTGCCATGCAACACCAAGATATCTTCTATTGCGGGTGATGGGTGCATAATAGTCAAAACATACTGTTTGCCTTTCAGTTTGGCAATAAGGCTATCAACGGCAGAGTTCACTTCTGGGCTGAATGGAGCAACGACCTGAAACTCTGTCTTTCGCGCTTCCGCTCGATCAAGGAACGCATAAGGGTCCGCATTGTCAATATTAAGCACCCCCACCGTACTTGCTCTGGGAACCTCGCCATCTACAAGCAAGATGACTGAGCAAGGGATCAATCCGGCATTGCCATACCTCCACAGCACTTCCACTAGCTCTTCAAAGGCTTTTCTCATTTCGTCACCTCCTAAGTTCTGGCCTTGAAGTCTCGTAAAAGCAACGTATCACAAAGAGTGCCTTTTGAAAACAAAAAAGCCCTTTGAGGGCATTTATTTTTGGCGGAAGCGAGAGGATCTCGAGCGGAGCATAGCTCCTTCTAAAAACCGTCGGTTTTTAGTGTTTTCCTGCACGGGAAACTCCCGTTTCCCGGCCCCTTCCCAGTTCGAATCCTCTCATAAAAAAATAAGCCACTCGGAATGAGTAACTTATTTTTGGCGGAAGCGAGAGGATTCGAACCTCTGAGGAGCTTGTACCCCTGGCTGTTTTCAAGACAGCTGCACTAAACCACTATGCGACGCTTCCACACAAAAATATAATAACATTTTCGAGCTTAATAATCAATCTGTTTATTTCGATATTGTAATGATGGGAATTGTTTCTTCGTCGCTTGTTGTTAATTTTGCTATCGCTCGACATTTTTTCTAAAAGATTATTGGACTATTCGCAGTTAAAAAGAAGTTACTAAATTAGTAAGTTGGGATTATATGAGTTAATAAAGAGAGGAGTTAATTCACGGCGACAAGGAAGTCGACGATCTAACAGGAGAGGGAAGCGAGGAAGAATAATGAAAAATAACAAATTTTACAAATTGCCTGAACTGCCGTACAGCTACGATGCTTTAGAGCCGATTATTTCCAGAGAACAGCTTGCGATTCATCATGATATGCACCATAAGGCATACGTTGATAATGCAAATAAAATTTTAGAGATACTCAGCAAAGGCAGGGAGAAGGAGAATGATTTGGACTTTTCCGCACTCTACAAAGCCTTGTCCTTTAATATTGGCGGACATATGCTGCACTCCTTGTTTTGGGAAAATATAACGCCTGTGGGAGGCAGGGTAGGGGCGAGCGAAGCATTAAATCAGGCAATCGTCGAAGAATTTGGAAGCTTTGACCGCTTTATGGATGAATTTTCCAAAATAGCTGAAAAAGTTGAAGGTTCGGGCTGGGCTGCTCTTACATATTGCCGAAAAACAAAAAGACCTATCATTATGCAAATTGAAAAACATAATGTGAACATCTATCCAATGTTTACTATTCTTTTAGTTTTAGACGTCTGGGAGCACGCTTACTATCTAGATTATCAGAATAAAAGAGGGGATTTTGTAAATAATTTCTGGGAAATTTTGAATTGGGAAGCGGTAAGCAAAAGATTCGATAATATTTTATTAGAAAGAGGTTGAGATTAAAGTGGCAATAAAAATAGGCCTGCCAGCTGGTAGGTATGATAAAAAAGAAAATAGCTTTGTAAATTTGTTTCCAAGGATTTCCGCATTAACATTTGTGCTTAGTCTGTTTATTTTCCTATCTTCCGACATTGTGAAGCTTATAGATATTTCTCCGCTTTTATTTAATTTCTTTTTTGGCGTTACGTTGCTGGCTGTATTGGTGGTAACTTGGAATAAAAATAAATTATCCGGAATCATGTTTATTATTTTAGGAATAATTTATTCATTAGCAACATGGAATAAAATTCTGGCAGTGAGCGTACTGTCAACTTCAATTTGGCTTATCTTAACAGGCCTTCTGTTTTTGATTACAGAAGCAGACAAACTTTCAGCCAAAAAGCTTGCTGAGAAAAAAATCCATAAGAACTGACTTACGGAGAACTTATTCAATGCAGCAGTCGATTGCTTTTTTGACTAGGCCGCTAAGCTTGCCCATGAAGCCGCTTTTTTCTGTATCTTTTTTATCGAGAGCTTTTTCGTCAATCTTTTGAATATTTTTAGTGTCAACAATGTTCATGTTGACGCCCCAGAAGAGGGAGTATAGATCAAATGCTTTTTTAAATAAATCCTCCGCTTCTTTCTTCTTGTCTTGCCCGAGCATCTTGGTTCCCACTTCTTCCAGTCTCATTGAAGCAGCTAAAAGATGTTTAGATATGCACCAAACTTCACCCTCGGAGTCTTTGATAATCTTTTTGAGAAGGTCTTTACGCATTTCTCGCACTTCTTTCAAAAGATCAAGATATTCAGATTTACCAGTTTTTTGTTGGGTGAAGAAAAAGTGCTCCTCGATCGAAATTAAATTCATTATAGCGATCGAGAGATCTTGATCAGCGGAAAGGTCAAGAGGATTTTTTTTCTTGGCGTCATCGACTTTAGTTATTAGATCCTTGTAATTTTTGAAGTTTTTTTCAGACATTTATTACCTCTTAAGACTTCTCGTTTCACTCGAAGAATATAAGATTTATTGTTCGAACGAAGTGAGAACTAAACTATTAGGAAGGTATCTTATTATTTAGTTAGAAAATAAAATATGATCGATAACACTATAAGCGGTGCAATAGGCAGAACCACTTTCTCGAATGGAAAATGAGCGTGGCCGTTGTTTTTCTTTTTTACAATTTCATAAATTATGACGCCTGACAAAAGGAAAATACTGCCGATGAATATGCCCAAGACAAGTTTATCAACTCCGAAAAGTGTTTGGTAATGGCTGCCCAAAATAGCTTTGCTAATTATATTTTTTTGATAAAAAGGAATTAGCACTGCGGCATAATAGATGGCGCCAGTTATGAAATTCACACCAAAGAAACGCAAGTTTTTCGATCGTAACCAGTTCGCTGTTAAAAGCGTTACGGAAATAAGCAAACCCCCAATCCATAACCCAGTGATAGAATCATCTATTCCGAGTTTGCGGAAGATTAGCACCCCAGTGCCTGCGGCAATTGTGCATATTGAACACATTTAATTTGCTCCAGTTTTAGACTTAAAGAAGTCGGTGATTTCTACTTCGCCTACATAACATTTTGAAGTTGAGCCGTCAAAAAGAAGCGGGACGCCGAGATTGTCCTTAGAGATCTTACAAACGTCGGCTTTTTCTTGCATTACTTTCGCATTGTCCTTGTTATACCAAACTTCTTTCAGATCAAATTGAACTTTTTCATCGATTTTATTTGTCTTAATATATTCCTCAATTTTTTTACAATGAGGACAACCTTCACCCACAAACATTACGATATCACTGCCGGGAGTAGTTTTGATGGTTGAAGCTCCTGCGACAGTGCCATTTTTATCTTGTGTTTGAGATTGACTTTCCTCAGTTTTGGCGGTTTCTTTAGAATTTGTTTTTTTGTTTTTTAGGAAGCCCCACACTCCGCCCGCAACAATGAGTACGATTACGGCGAATAGTAAAATTTTCTTCATCTTTACTCCAAAATTAATAACAGCTCCGATTATGCCTTCTTTTAAAACAAATTACAACACTTTAATTAGAAACGATTTTGTGTTACTTTAGTTTGAGATGAGGATGTCAGTTTATTTTCATATTCGGAGAGGTCGCATAGTTGGCCTAGTGCGCTGGTTTGCTAAACCGGTATATGGTGTTAAAACCGTATCGAGGGTTCGAATCCCTCCCTCTCCGCCATTCGACAAGCTCATGGCAAGCCAGGAGCGAGGAGAATGATCCTGAGCGAGCAAAGCGAGTCGAAGGACCAGTATTTAAAATTGAGAGTTTAGAACTGAGAACTTAGAGCTGTGATCTTAGAATATTAATGAAAACTCTAAAGCCCCAGGATGGGGCGTCCTAAGATCTAAAATCTAATAACTAAAAGAGGGGAGGGTATATGGCTGAGGTTAAAGCTAAGGTGATGCCTAAGTTTGATCCAGGGGGCGAGAAGCCAATATTCACTTGGGTGGCGCCGGAATTTATCAAATATAAGAAAACTACTGGTTGGTTTGTGGCAGTTTTCATTGTAGGTATTATACTTGGGATTATCTTTGCCATGCAGGGCCAATGGAGTGGAGTTGCACTTGTGATAGCAGCGATTTTAGTTTTTACCACATTATCTAGCGCTAAACCGAAGAAAATTTCTTCTGCGCTCTACCAGGAAGGAGTGGTAACAGACGGTAAAGTTTTTTCTTTCGGCCAATTTAAGTCGTTCTGGATAGAGTTAGGCGATTTGCCGAAGGTAAAATTGCAGCTATTGGGCCGCCTTGCCGGACAAGTTTCTTTGCCCTTATTTGAAATTGATCCTGAACAAATTCGTTTGTTTATTGGAAAGCATCTGCCCGAAGAAAATAGAGGCCCAGACATTGTCGATCAGATAAATAAGTTTATGCGCTTCTAGGAAATACAGATATACAGATCATCACTAATATACAGATTGTACAGATATTTTAATCCGCATATCTGCACATCTTGTTTAATCTGTATATTTGTATGTGTTTTGCCCGCGTAGCTCAGTGGATAGAGCGCACGGTTGCGGTCCGTGAGGCCGAAGGTCCGATTCCTTCCGCGGGTACCACCCTATGTTGCCAATCTATGATTGGCTATGTAGGGTGGTATTTTGTGTAAAGGTTGAATCGGACCAGGGAAGGGGTCGGGAAACGGGAGTTTCCCGTGAGAGGAAAATAATAAAAACCGTGGGTTTTTATAAGCGAAACGTTGGAGTGAGCGCGTCTGGATTCCTTCCGCGGGTACCACGTAAAAATCGAGTTTTTAAAACGAGATTTTTACGTGTCACGTGATGCGAAGCATTTTACGTGACTTTCTTTTAAAAAATTAACTCGATTCACGTGGCACAGCCAATATTCTAAAAATTATATTTCAATTCAAAATGAAGAAAGGCGGGCAATCGTCTTTTTTTGTTTTCCGGTAATTGATTATGTGCTCTCATAAGAGTATTATTGTTCTCATGAATGAATATAAAATGATCACATTGAAAAACGGGCTTAGAGTTCTTTTGGTGCCGAGGGAATCGACCGGGGTTGCGACGGTAATGGTTTTATTTAAAGTCGGTAGCCGTTACGAAAGCGACGACCAGGCAGGAATTTCACATGTTCTAGAGCATATGCACTATAAAGGCACGCCCAAAAGGCCAAGCGGATTAAAAATCGCTGAATTTATAGAATCAATCGGCGGAGAACACAATGCATTCACTGGTAAAGAGTACACCGGCTATTACACAAAAATTGCTCCAAAACATTTAGAAAAAGCCTTTGATTTTCTATCCGATTTTTTGACTAATTCTTTATTTAGGCCGGAAGATTTGGAGAAGGAAAAGCAAGTTATTATTCAAGAAATCGATATGTATGAGGATTTGCCGATGGAAATTGTCGGCAACAAATTTGAGGAAGCAGTTTTTGGCCAAAATGCGCTCGGCAGAGACATTATTGGCAGCAGAAACACTGTCCAATCCGTGACAAGAGACGATTTAATGATTTACAGATCTAATTATTATGCAGCGTCTAATGCAGTACTGGCTTTGGCCGGTAACTTTGGAGGAATGTCAGACGAGGAAATCCAAGAACTGGCGGAAAAATATTTTCATTTTGAGCACAACCTCAAAGCAACTCCTCCTGCTGTTAGCATCCCAAATTCTTCGGCGGATAACATTGTTGAACGAAAAACAGAGCAGAGCCATTTGGTGATAGGTTTTAGAACAGTGCCTCTCGATCATCCTGATTATTATAAACTCGAAGTGCTTGGATTAATACTGGGCGGCTCAATGAGTTCAAGAATGTTTGAGGAAATAAGAGAGAAACGAGGACTAGCTTATGCAGTTAGGACTTCAACAAATAATTATATTGAAGCTGGAACGCTGGTGACTCAAGCTGGCGTCCCACATGAAAAGGTGGAAGAGACAATCAGAGCCATTATTGGAGAATATAAGAAAATTAAAGAAGAAAAAGTGGATCCTTCTGAACTGCAAAAGGCTAAAGAAATTATTAACGGCAAGATATTAATCAAATTTGAAGATTCAGAAGAATTGGTTCATCATTATGCTACCGATGAACTGCTCCTGGGGAAAATTAAAACTCCGGAAGAGCTTGTAAAAATTTACCAGAATATTACCGAAGATGATATATTGGAAGTAGCAAATAAATATTTTATAAATGACCGACTGGGCATTGCCTTTATCGGCCCGAAGTTTGCTAAGGGAAGATTAGCAGAATTATTGAAGATTTAATTTCAATTGAGGACATTATGGAAGAAAGAAAAGAATTAGACAGAAATATGGCGATTGAGCGCACTTTTGTGATGGTTAAGCCGGATGGAGTGCAAAGAGGATTGATAGGAGAAATAATCGCTCGATTTGAAAAACGAGGATTAAAAATTGTCGGACTTAAGATGGTTAAGCCTACTCTCGAGCATGTTAACGATCATTATCCAAAAGATGAGGCATGGATCGAACGGCTTGGCGGGAAAGGATTTGAGACGTATGAGAAATATGGCCTGGATCCTATAGACGTAATGGGGACTTCCGATAAAAAAGAAGCTGGTAAAATGGTGCGGGAGTGGCTGATAAATTATATGACAGAAGCTCCAGTTGCTGCTATGGTGGTCGAGGGAATCCATGCAATTGATATGGTAAGAAAAATTGCCGGTCCGACTTTACCGAGTAAAGCTGAAATCGGTACAATAAGAGGGGACTATTCAGTCGATTCACCTGCTTCTGCAAATCTTAACAAGCGCGCAGTAAAGAATATAGTTCATGCTTCAGAGAACAAGGAAGAAGCGGAGCACGAAATTGGCCACTGGTTTTCAGAAGAAGAAATATATGAGTACAATCGAGCAGACCACGTAGCAATGTTTTAGGCAGCTGATGGCCAGGACTTGTACATTTTTAGTTTATTGTTCGAGAGATGGGCTTGAGTCGAGAACTATTTAATAAACTTTCTCACTCCATCCGCCAACTGGCGGACCACATCGTTCGAAGAGTAATAGCTATTCAAAATTCCATGAATTATTTCCTTCCATTCTCATTTGCTTTGATCATATCAATGATATTGACTGGTTTTTTGCGCAATATTGGACTTCGTTATGGTTTTGTTTCAACTCCACGCGCGAGAGACATTCACAAAAATCCTGTTCCGAGAATCGGCGGGCTGGCAATATTTTTATCTTTTTTATTTATCTCTCTAGTTTATTTTATCTTTAGAGCCCAAAGCTTCTCTTTTGGAGCAGGAGAGTGGCTGGGGATCGATAAGCACCTAGCTGCGATCTTGTTAGGCGGGGCTTTTATCGCTTTATCGATGCTATTGGATGATTTAAAAGGACTCAAAGCTTGGCAAAAATTATTTTTTCAAGTTATAGCAGTTTTAATAATAATAGCTTCCGGTATTGGAATAGATTCTTTGCCCAATCCTTTGGGCGGCACTTTGAATTTGAATTCTGTTTATATACCGATCTTAAGCATCCAAGGCACTGTTTATCATTTTTCTTTATGGTCCGACCTTCTGACTTTAATTTGGATGGTTGGGATGATGAACGTCATCAATTTTATAGACGGTGTCGATGGCTTAGCCGGAGGAGTATCGGCGATAGCAGCATTGACTATTTTTCTTCTTTCAATCAGCTTAGCCGTGAACCAGCCGGCAGTTGCATTGGCCTCAATTATATTAGCCGGATCGTGCGCCGGCTTTTTAGTTTGGAATTTCCCCCCAGCCAAGATATTTATGGGTGATACTGGGAGTGCATTTCTTGGCTTTATGCTTGGTGTGCTTCCTTTAATATCTGGAGGAAAACTAGCAACCGCCTTTCTTGTTTTGGGTTTCCCGATTGTTGATGGTCTTATGGTTTTTGCCGGAAGAATTTCCAGAAAAGAAAATCCTTTCACTACTCCAGATAAAACTCATTTGCATCATCGGTTTCTAAAAGCAAAATTTTCACCGCGTCAAGCGATTTTGTCAATTTATATTATCTCGGCTGCATTCGGCTGGGTTGCACTAAGATCGACCTCTAAAGATAAAATCATCGCGGCAATTGTTCTAGTGGCATTGCTGGTAGTGGTCACAAGAGGATTGAACTATGTGGCTAGGCGAGCCAACGAACGAATTTAAATTTTAAATTGTTTAATTCTTTTGTTAAACTAAATACATGGATAAAGAATTTTCATTCAGCGGGCAGAGGCGGGGAGAGAAAGTGCTTGGAGTGGTAAGAAATCACCCTTTTGTATTGTTTTTCCCCGGGCTCAAGTCTGTAGTAGTGCTGGTAATTGGGATTGGGGCCTTCTTATTTTGGCCAAACCAATATGCAGGAATGGCATTGGTAATTCTAATTCTTGTAGCTTTCGGCATCTTTTTTAGAGCTTATTTTGATTTCAGCCAAAGCGTTTTTGTTATTACCAATCAAAGAGTTATAAATGTCAGGCAAGTGGGATTTTGGAAGCGAAAGATCACGGAGACGGAAATAGAAAAAATACAGGATGTATCCTCAGAAACGTCCGGCTTTTTTCGAACAATGTTTAAGTTTGGCGATCTGGTAATCAGAACAGCCGGTGTTAGCCAGGGAAGTGAAATAGTGGTGAAAAATGTCGCCAATCCTTATCAAGTCCAACAAAAAATCGCCGGGATAAAATAATTTTAAACACAGACTACATTATCTTTTCCTACTAGTTCTTTGAGTTTGCGTAGGACTATTGGGCTGATTTCAACCTTATCTTTTATTGCAATTTCCTTGTGTGTCTCGCCATTGGGAATTTTTATTATCACTTTAGATTCTCCAATATGAGCCATTAGAACCTCTTTAACCTCTAGGAGGATTTCACGGTCAGATCCAACGGGAACAGTAATTTCAAGATTTTCTGGTTTTTTAAAAACAACATTATTGTTCGAGGCTGAAGGCCGAGAACTATTAAAGCCAGACTTCTCACTGCCGTTCGAAGAATAACCACTTCCATTCTGCCCGTATTGGCCGAAATTTCGTCTTTTTTGTTCTTTTGGTACAAATAGTGGCAAAATAGTTTTTTCGTTGATTTCAAAGACTTCCTCGGCCAAAATCTTAGGCGAGCCGTCTTTAAAACTGACGAAACCATCTACAGCTATTACCTTATCGTTAATCCAGATGGTTTCATTGCTGAGGAGGAGCTTTGGAAAAACCAAGATTTCTATTTTGGCCTCCAAATCTTCAATCTTGGCGAAGATCATATTTTGATTCTGTCTCGTAAGAATTTTTTGAATAGTGGTTATTATGCCGGTTAAGCGGACGTATTTGTTCTCGAGATTATCTTTTATTTCAGAAATCCTATGCGTTCTATGGGGTTCGATTAAATGTCCCAACCCAGAGAGAGGATGCTCTGAGATATACATTCCAAGGAGCTCTCTTTCCCACGATAGCCTTTGTTTTTTATCAGCCGGCTTTGTTTTTTCTAATTTAATATCAGCCATTTCAATACTATCCGAACCTCCGAATAAGGAAGTTTGTCCGCTGCTTTGGTTTTTCTGGAAAGCGGCTGCGTATGCAAGGATGTGCTCCATGTTATAGATAATTTCGGCTCTTTCTCCTAAGTCGTCGAGAGCGCCAGCCATAGCAAGGGCTTCCATGGATTTTTTATTTATTACTTTACCGTCAAGACGCGTTATAAAATCCTTTAAATCTTTAAAACTACCCTTCTTTCTTTCTCTGACAATATCTTCTGATACTGCCACCCCGACGTTTTTAACTGCAGATAAGCCAAAGCGGATATTTCCTGTTTCTTTTACCACACCGAAATCTTCAAAAGATTCATTGATTGAAGGCGGTAGCACTTTGATTCCCATTCGTTCGCACTCGGCAATATCGATGGCCAGTTTATCCAAATCATCTTTATTAGATGTCATTAAAGCTGCCATAAATTCTGAAGGATAGTGGGCTTTTAAATATGCAGTCTGATAGGCGATATAGGCATAGCAAGCAGCATGAGATTTGTTAAAAGCGTATTGAGCAAAATCCTGCATAGCGACATAGAGGTCTTCGGCGATTGACTTGTCGACATCATTTTTTATACAGCCTTCAATAAACTCTCTGCCCATTTTTTCCATCAACTCTTTAATTTTTTTACCAATAGCTTTTCTAAGAGAGTCAGCTTGGCCGCCGGTAAAGCCAGCCATATCTTTTGACATCTGCATGACTTGTTCTTGGTAGACGATAATTCCATAGGTATTTTCAAGAGCGGCTTTTGCTTTAGGATGGGCATATGTAACTTGTTTCCTTCCGTGCTTTCGGTCAATGAATTCTTGAATCCATTGCATCGGACCAGGTCGATAGAGAGCAACCATTGCGATAATATCTTCAAAAACGGAAGGCTTTAACTCTTTTAAATAACGTTTCATACCATCGGATTCCAGCTGGAATACGCCAGTTGTTTCTGCCCTCGACAATAGTTTGTAAGTATCTTTATCTTTAAAGTCGATTTTATCGATATCAAAATTTAGCTCTTTAGTTTTTCTGATGATTCTGACTGCATTTTGGATGATAGTGAGGTTCGAAAGGCCAAGAAAGTCAAATTTCAAAAGTCCCAGGTGTTCGATTGGGGTCATTGAATATTGAGTTACGGTTGAAATATCTCCCTTAGTAGCTTCTTGGAGGGGGCAGTATTCAGTTAGGGTATCTTTTGAGATCACAACACCGGCAGCATGCATTGAAGCATGACGAACCACACCCTCGAGTTTGGCAGCAATATCCATACATTCTTTAACTTGAGCATTGCTGTTATAGATTTCTCTTAGTTCGCTGATGTTTTCCAGTGCTTTTTTAAGCGTATCTCCCTGAGGAATTAATTTTGCGATTATGTCCACTTCGCCGTAGCTCATGCCAAGCACTCTTCCTACATCTCTTACCGCCATTCTGGCCGCCATCGTTCCGAAAGTAATAATTTGAGCGACGTGGTCCCTGCCGTATTTTTTGGATACATATTCAATAACTTCGTGTCGTCTTGAGTCAGCAAAATCAGTATCAAAATCAGGCATAGAGATACGATCAGGGTTTAGAAACCGCTCAAAAAGAAGATTGTAATCAAGAGGATTTAGATTAGTAATATTAAAGGCGTAGGCGATAATTGATCCCGCGCCGGAGCCTCTACCCGGCCCAACTGATATTTTCTGATCTTTAGACCACTGAATGAAGTCAGCAACGATTAAAAAGTAGCCCTGATAACCCATTTTTGTGATAACATCTAATTCATATTTAAATCTGTCCCAAACACTTTCATCTATTTTTAATTCTTCAAATGTCGGCTCCCTATCTTTGGGTAAATCTTCTTTTTTGATCGGAGTGGATCCGTATCGCCAGTTAAGTCCAAGGTAAGCCTTTTCTTTAAAAAAACTATCTAAGTTGTATCCTTCCGGCACAGGAAAATCTGGAATAATAATACCGCCGAGATCTAGTTTTAAATTGCATTTTTCGGCAATTTCCAGGGTGTTTGTTATGACTTCAGGATTGTTGGGGAAATTTTTTGCCATTTCTTCAGTGGCTAGCAGAGAGTAATCATCATCACGCATTGAAAGGCGATTAGATTCACTCATCGTTCTTGAAGTTTGTAGGCAAATCAAAGCGTCTTGAGCTATGGCATCATCGGAATTTACGTAATGGATGTCGTTTGTTGCCACTACTTTTAAGCTAAACTCCTCGGCTAGCTGAAAAATCAATTTGTTAGCCGGTTCTTGGTCGGGAACGTTTTTATGTGTTTGGACTTCGAGGTATAAATCTTCTTTAGGGAAAATACTTAAATATTCTTTTACTGCTTCCCTGCCTTTTTCAATACTTTCCAAAGCTTTTCGAGCAATTTCGCCTTGAACGCAGGCAGAAGAAGCGATTAATCCTTTTGAATATTTTTTCAGAACAATTTTATCAATCCTTGGCTTGTAGTAAAAGCCTTCCAGGTGGGCGATTGTAGTCAGTTTGATTAAGTTTTTATATCCCTCTTCATCTTTGGCTAGTAAAATCAGGTGATAAGGATGACCGTCTGTTCTCGGCACTTTATCTTTAAGTGTGCGTGGAGCAACGTAAACTTCACAGCCAATGATTGGTTTTATTCCAGCTTTTTCACAAGTCTCATAAAATTCTACCGCGCCGTGCATAACTCCATGGTCAGTCAATGCTAGGGCGGGTTGGTTGTCGGCTTTGGCCTTGGCGACAAGGTCGGGAATTTTACCCATGCCATCAAGCATGGAGTAATGAGAGTGAGTGTGGAGATGTACAAATTGTAAATTTTGCTGGTCGCTCATTAATATTGCCGATAAATTATTTTTCTGTTATAATAACATTCAAATGGATAATCAATTCAAAAATAGTTTTGTTTTTGTTTTAGGGAGAGAACAAGGAATTGCCTTAGAGGAGCTTAAAGCGGTTCTTTTTAGGTTTGATTTTTGTTTTGATATATATAAAATAACCGCAAATCTAGTCTTTGCCAATATTGACAATTTCACAATAAGTGATGCTGATAGCGTTATGAGCGCTTTGGCAGGAACTATTAAAATTTATAAATTAGAAAGTCGTGTCGATAAAGATATTGCTTCTCAGATCTCATCGATGTTTCGAGCTCACAAAACTGATAGCGAGGGAAAGATAAACTTTGCAATTTCATATTTTGGCAGAGGATTCTCTAGGCAAAATATTAACTCAATTGCCTTAACAGCTAAAAAACAGCTTAAAGGTGATTTCAGCTTGAGATATGTTGAATCTAGGGATTCTTCTGAACTTAGTTCGATCCTTTCGTTAAAAAATAATCTTTTAACAAGGGGGATCGAATTTGGACTTTTTGATGATTCGATCGGGGTTATGATAGCTCTCAATAATCCAGAAGAGTGGTCTAAAAGAGACTATGATAAGCCTGCAGCAGATAAATATTCAGGAATGCTGCCACCAAAGCTCGCTCGCATGATGTTAAACATCACGCTCGCAGAACTGAGAACTGAGAATTTAGAGCTAAGAGCTAAGAGCTTAGAACTCAGTGAGACCCAAAGCCCTAAAGCGGAGCGTTCTAAGATCGCAGTTCTTCCAAAACCTTTAGTCTTGGACCCTTTCTGCGGTTCAGGTAATGTTCTAATGGAGGGAATGCTTCTGGGATGCGATGTTGTGGGGTCAGACATTTCGGATAAAGCTGTCGAAGATACCAAAAAAAATCTTGATTGGCTGGTCGGGGAGTGTCAGATATCCGGCATGCAACAAATATTTCAGGCTAACGCTGTTGAGTATAATTTTAGTCAACTGGTAAATAAAAAATACGATCGTACCATAATTGTAACTGAGCCATTTTTAGGTGAGCCAAAAAAGTTTAAGCCTACTTACAATGCCGCAATCGGGGAGTATTTAAAAATCAAAGAACTTTACATTAATTTTCTGAAGAACATTAAGCAATTAGCAGCAGACAATAGGCAATTAGCAATTTGTATTGTCTTTCCTCTTGTTGAAACGGTTGACGGCAGGCGATTTAGCCTCTTTAAGGAAAGTGTTGACGAAATTAAAGAATTAGGCTATACTCAAATACGTCAATCTATGACTTATGGTAGAGATTACCAAGTCGTAAAAAGAGAAATAGTGTTGCTCAAATTAAGCAATAAAGATACAAGTTACAAGAAACAATAATCAAATAATATTCAAGTATCCAATAATCAATTTCCAAATATGTTTGTATCTTGTTACTTGGTTATTGGTAATTTTCACGGAGTGAATAATGGCTCATAAAAAAGCCGCTGGTAGCACAAGATTGGGTAGAGATTCAGCAGCACAACGCTTAGGCGTTAAAATTTTTGGTGATCAGATGGTTACCGCAGGCGGTATCATTGTAAGACAGCGTGGAACTAAATATCATCCAGGCAAGAATGTTGGTGTAGGAAAAGACGATACTCTTTTTGCAATGATTTCAGGTTTTGTTAAATTTCAAGAAAAAAAGGTTACCGCTTTCAATGGCAATAAAGACAAGAGAATGTTTGTTGATGTCGAACCGGTTGCAGAAAAGCAGGAGAAATAATGGAAAAAATTCTAGAACAATATACAAAGAAGAATGTGCCTGAAATTAAATCGGGCGATACTGTTAAAGTTCACATCAAAGTCAAAGAAGGCGGCAAAGAAAGAATTCAGATCTTTGAAGGTCTCGTGATTGCAACCAAGCACGGCAGGGGACTTGACGGTACTTTTACAGCTAGAAAAGAATCTTTCGGCATTGGTGTTGAAAGGATTTTCCCAATTCACAGTCCAAGAATCGTTAAGATTGAAAGAGTAAAACAATCAAAAGTTCGAAGAAGCAAGCTATATTATATGAGAGAGTTAAGTGGTAAGAATGCGCGCTTGAAAGAGCTAAACCGCGACCACAAGGTTTGGGAAGAGAGCGCAGCTGAGGATGAACTAAAGAGAATTGCTGAAGAAAAAGCTAAAGAAGCAGCAGCACTTGAAGCAAAGAAAAAAGCGGAAGAGGAAGAACTAGAGCGAAAAGCCAAAGCTTTGGCAGGCGATCGTATCAAGGAATAAGCATTTATTGTTCGAGCGAAGTCGAGAACTAAAATATAATAAAAAATGCCCCAATAGAACAGGGCATTTTTTGTTGACAACATATTATTGAAATGGTCTATAATATAAATGTTATTGCACACAGAGAGGGGTTTTATACTGAAAATGAGCCAAGCGCACTCTGAATCGGAGGGATTTTTACTCTCGTAATATGGTTGGTTTGCCAATTGGGCAAACAACTTAAGTGGTAAGCAGTTCTTAATCACTTATTTTTAGGATTTTGTGTTGTATTCAAGACCTATATTTTAAAGGATTTAACATTTCAAACTGCCTATTTTATGGTTGTCAAATACATATATTGGCTATTTTATAACAGAATAATATCTTATTTTTTATTAGAGAAGCCCTGCGCTATTATATTTCGCACAGGGCCCGATAACGTGACCATTCATTGTGTTCTCCCCACCACTCTTCTCGGTCCGACCAAGCGATGCGTAGTTCTCCTGCCTTTCGTTCGGGAAAACGATAGAGCGGTGTGAAGCGGAGATTAAACAAACTAACGATTGCTTTAAATAGCCTGTATTCTGTGTCGGACAAGCAGTCTATGCGTTCCCTGTCCCTGTCATACCACTTATCCATTTCACAGATTGCTATTTCTACGAGTTGTCGGTCGGTTGCCTGATCCAGAGTTAATTCTTTGAAAAGCACTAACTGTGCTGGCTTAAACCTCTTTTGGGCTTCGTTAATGAGCGTCCAAACATCATTCGATGCGATAGGATCAACTCTTACATTTCGAAGTACTTGATATTGGTGCCCATAATCAAGTGCAACTTGAAGGTATTGCGAGCGAATTGAGCGTCCTACAGATTCTCCTCCTGCATCTTGGATGCGATTGAGCTTCCAAATCATACACCAGATCAACTGATCAGTGGTTAGGTATTCGAGTTTAACCATTAGTATCTCACCTCCTCTTTAATAAGAGCACATCTTATGGAGAAAATAAATAGACAAGTTCAAAGGGTTTTGAGCCCCGTTTGTACCTCTTTTGGCTCCCTTTTGTTATAATTTAGGTATGCTATCCCATCAAAATCCTCTCGGATATCG
Organism: Patescibacteria group bacterium; assembly: GCA_023484645.1. The sequence continues at coordinate 24,435 of JAMCZZ010000028.1, read as the reverse complement.
TTATCTTCGCACTTGGCAGCAGGCCAATGAAATTTTTGAGTTGACCGAAGAATTTGTAGTAACTTTGCCGTTACGCCATCCCAAAACCGGGCAATATTTGACCGATCTCAAAGACCAGATGATTCGATCAGCCAGAAGTGTAGTTCGTAATATTGAAGAAGGCTATTCTAGAACATCAACAAAGGAATATATTTCATTTTTGGGATTTTCGGCCGGATCTTTGGAGGAATTGATTGGTGATTTTAAATACTGTCAAAAGGGGAACATGGGGGATCCACAAGGGTGTGCAAAGGGGATTCAAACGGGGGTAGGTGAAGCTAAAATGCTCGACAGGCAGATTAAGAATTTAGAGGAAAAAACATTTAATGAAAAAATTGCTTCCCAAAGTGACATGATTAAAAAATCATGGTCCGAAGAGAAGAAAATTGAGGAAGATTTCGATCGAAAGTTAAAAGAAATAGTAGAAGGCAAAAGAAAGAGCTTATGACTTTTGATGAGACCAAAAACAAATCAATAAAGTAAAAAGTTTATAAGGTCATAAAGTTTTATGGAATTTAATAAGAAAGATAATAAGAAAACAGGGAACGAGGGGGAGGATTTGGCGGCGGAATATTTAACTAAAAAGAAATATAAAATTCTTGGTAGAAATATTAACATTAAGGTCGGCGAGATTGACATATTGGCCGAGAGTCGAGGTACAATTGTGATTGTGGAAGTAAAAACTGTACGGGGAAGCGGGTTTGGACTCGCCCAAGATTTGGTACGATTTAAGAAGCAAAACAAGCTAAAATTACTAGCTCGAGCGCTAACTCAAAAATATCCAGAAAAAACAATTCGGATTGATGTTATTGGAATCGACTATTCATTTCCTGAACCCAAAATAGAACACATTATAAATGCGGTTTACTAATATTATTCTTATGATTTTCGTCGATCGTTGATATTTATGAGAATAAAATACGATGAATCTTTTTAAAAAAGTGATATAAATAATAGAATTAATTAAACTTAGAGATAATAAATGATCCTCTTTCGCACAAGGCTACGGAGGACAAGAAGGAGAAATATGGTAGTAAGAGAAAAAGTTGGGGGATTTATAGATTTCGTTAAAGAACAAGGAGTAGTGGGTCTTGCAGTTGGTTTTATTCTTGGCGGCGCGACCGCGAGTGTGGTAACTTCTTTGGTTGCAGACATAATTAATCCGCTTCTAGGTCTTTTGGGCGGAGCCAAAAACTTATCAGAGGCTTCATTACGAATTGGTTCGGCGACGATTATGTGGGGCAACTTCGCCAGTACTTTAATTAATTTTATAATTGTCGCTGCTGTGGTCTATTTTGCAGTTAAAGGCTTGGGTTTGGATAAACTGGATAAGAAGAAAGAGGAGAGTAAATAATAACCCTGGATATGGAGAAGCGAGCGGACAGAAATCGTCCGCTCGCTGTGTTTATGAACTCATTGTCCATCTTTTAGTTGCTCTTGCGCCTCCAGTTGGATGGCAATAGTGGCCTCTAACCCCTCCAACATCCTGATTGGCGCTAGGCAGGATAGTCGGTCTTCTGTCGGGCAGGCCATTAAGGTGGCATGAGGCGTGTCTATGTGCGCCTGTCTTTATGACCTGTCTTGCCTCTGTCCCCGCTGGTATTGTTCTGGTGCAAACTTCGCATCTCTCATCGTTCCTGACCGTGATTGTTTTCACTAAGTCCGGCTTAGCTATGTCGTAGCATACTTCATGATAAGGATCCTTAGTGGCGCTTCTTATTATTATCTGATCCTTCTCAATGTCTCTGTTCAAACGGCAGTCCAGATGAGAGCACCGGGTAAGCTTTTGAGCCAACTCCGGCACTGGTCTTTTTGTCCAAGTCATCCTGACTTTAACCTCCCACTCCGAGATAATGACATTATTATACTTACTTATAATTAATATGTCAAGTGATTTGCTTAGATTCACACTCCATTATTAGTTTTGATAAATATCAACTTTATTTTTTAGCTCTTTTGCTATAAAGTTAAATTGTTATTAACGAATAGATCCTTCGACTCCCTATTCGACTATGCTCAGGGTCGCTCAGGATGACAACAAGGACATTTGTCATGATTAGAACAAGATTTGCCCCAAGTCCGACAGGAGAGCTTCATATTGGTGGTGCTAGAACCGCTCTTTTTGCATATCTTTTTGCAAAGTCACAAAAGGGTGAATTTTTACTTAGAATCGAAGATACTGACCGTGAACGGTTTGTGCCTGAAGCGGCAAAGAGAATTGAAGAATCATTGAAATGGCTAGGAATTCACTGGGATAATAAAAGGCCAATGGTGCAATCTGATCGGCTTGAGGTTTATAAAAAACATGCCTTTGATTTAGTTAGGTCTGGGCATGCCTATATTTGCACTTGCTCAAAAGAGAAACTAGCCGAAGATCGTGAAAAGCAGGAAAAAGAAGGAAAACCGCCAAGATATGAAGGGTATTGCCGCAATGAGAAGTTTAATCTTTCTGATTTAAAAGAAGGTTGTTATATAATCCGGATGAAGATGCCGGAAAACAAAAAGATTAAATTCAATGACCTTGTTCGCGGTGAAATAGAGTTTGATTCTTCGCTTATTGATGATCAAGTGATACTGAAATCTGACGGATACCCAACTTATCATTTGGCTTCTGTTGTTGACGATCATGAAATGAAGATCACTCATGTAATTCGTGCTGAAGAATGGCTTTCTTCAACTCCAAAACATTTGATCTTGTACGAAATGTTTGACTGGAAAGCTCCGGAATTTGCCCATCTTTCCATGATATTGGGACCGGATAAGAAGAAGCTTTCAAAGCGGCATGGGGCAACTAGCGTAATGCAGTACAAAGAAGAAGGCTATTTGCCAGAAGCGATCGTGAATTTTCTGGCTTTTCTTGGCTGGAATCCAAAGGATGAACGTGAATTGTTTAACCTAGAAGAGCTCGAGAAAGAATTTAAGATCGAAAATATCAACAAAGCGCCGGCCATATTTGATATTGCGAAGCTAAATTCCATAAATGAATTTTATCTTCGCCAAAGTATACAGAATACAGATAACAGAATACAGCGCCTATTAAAAGAATTTGGTGTGAAAGATGTCTCGACGGGGGAGCTGGAACTGATCGGTCGGGGAGGATATTCAACGCTGAAGGAAGCGGCCGATGAAATATTAAAGCTGCGAAAAGAGCCTGAATATGATGGAAAAATACTGGTATTCAAGAAATCTACAAAGTCGAACACTGCCAAAGGATTGGAACTCGTGCTAGAGGAATTAGAAGATATTGGTGAATGGACTTCTCAAGAATTACAAATGAAATTGGGGTTGGTTGTCACTCGAAATAACCTTACTAATGGTGATGTTTTTTGGCCGGTTCGCGTTGCTCTTTCAGGAGAAGAAAAATCACCAAGTCCTGTGGAGCTGGCGATTGCTTTAGGAAAAGAAGAGTCTACGAAGAGAATAAAAAGGGCTATAAAGAAACTGGGATGATAAATCAAATGGAGGGGTTTTAGTTAAATGAACAAAATTAAACTTGTTCAAATTATTGCTGATTCTAAAATTGGAGGCGGTCCAAATCATATTCTGGGTATTCTCCGCAATATCGATAAGGAAAAATTCGATTGTTTTTTGATTTGTCCGAAAGGTTTCTTGTCGGACGAGGCAAAAAAGATAGACGAAATTACTGTGATTAATGTAGAAATGAAATCTAAATTTGATCTCAAATCAGTTTTGCAATTAAGAGAAGAGTTGCAGGAAATTAAGGCCGAAAAAGATCCTTTTGGGCCCATGATTGTGCATTCTCACGGTCCGAGGGCAGGCTTTATTTCAAGATTGATTTCTCCTATCGGTGCAAAATTGGTTTACACAGAACATCTTCTGACGAAGAATTATCGGCTTGGCAGCCCGTTGAATTATTGGCTGCAAAAAAAGATTATAAGTATTCAAAATCAAAAAACTGATCTAATTATTGCTGTTTCGAGCTCGGTAAAAGATTATTTAGTTGAAAACAATCTCGCTCCCTCGGAGAAAATGGTTGTAATTAATAATGCGATCGAATTGGCAGATATAAATTCAGAAAAAAAGGTTAAATCGGCGAATAAGGCGCCTATTATTGGAACCGTTGGCAGTTTAAACGTGCAAAAAGGCCAAGAGTATCTTATTGAAGCCATGAGTTTAATGAAGCTAAAATATCCTTTAGCGACACTTGAGATAATTGGCGACGGTCCTCTTAAGAATCCATTAAAGCTAAAAGCAAAAGAACTGGGGATCGAGCGTAATGTCAGCTTTTTGGGCTACAAAGAAAATATTGAAAAATATATAAAGCATTGGGATGTTTTTGTTCTACCTTCAGTTTCAGAAACATTTGGGATTGTAGTTTTGGAAGCAATGCGGGCAGGAGTACCGGTAGTAGCAAGCAACGTAGGCGGCGTTAAAGATATAATTACAAATAATGTCAACGGAATATTGGTTAAAAGCAAAAATCCTAAAGAGATAGCGAATGCTGCTTTAAAAATTATTGGCCATCCAGCTCTAGCAGCTAAAATGAAGAGAAGCGGCAAGGAAAGAGTGAGAGATTTTTCTTGGCAGAAAAAAATTAAGGAACTAGAAAACTCTTACCTTGGTTTATTTTTTTAGCAATAACTCGAATAATTTTATATAGAGTTCTTTGTTGCAAGCAAAAAAGCCCTCGGCATATTTGCCGGCGTTAAACATGCCGGCGCGATATTGGGCTAATCCAGTCATTGCGTCTAGATAATTTCTATCTTCCAATTGAGAAGCATGTTTCTTTAAGGCTTCTTTTTTGACTTCAATTGTTTTGTCGATATCTATTAATCTGTTGGCGTAGATTGGCGACCAGACTTCATAAGAATAAATTTGTCCAGAAAATTCATGCTTATGAAGTGCATTATATAACAATCTACTAGTTTTAAAGTGGTCTGGATTTGGGTCAAGGAAAGAAGGAGTGTAAATTATTCCAGGTTTGAATTCATTAAGCACTGTTTCTAATAAATTAATAGCGGTTTTGTTCGCTGAAATTTGATTGTCTTTATATCGCCAAAAACCCAAATCATTTATTCCCAATTTGGCAGCAGCTTTTTGCGCTTCAATTTCTCTCTTCGGAGTGCTTGTAATATAAATTATCTTAATATTATCGCCTTGATTAACATGTAACTTTAAAGTTCCTCCACATCCAAAAATATCATCGTCGGGATGGGGGGAAATAACCAAGACTTTGCCTTTCAAAGGATTCTTTAAGATCTCAAGCTTGAACTCTGAATCCATTGCGGAACGAAAAGCTTCATAACCAAGAAATTTCCTAAGGTTATTTAGATGGAGTAAATTGTCTTTTACTTTTTTAATAATCATTTGTCTATATATAAATAAATTATCAGAAATAATGAAGGAATTGAATATTAAGGTAAAAAATGATACAATTTGAGAGTAATCGGAGATCGTCTAATGGTAGGACAACGGGTTCTGGTCCCGTCAATCAAGGTCCGAATCCTTGTCTCCGAACCAAGAAAAAAGTGGATCATCGCAAGATGGTCTTTTTGTTTTATAAAACGTCAATGCTATATTAAACATATGAAAGTTATTTTGGTTGATGAGAACGATAAGGAGATTGGAACTGAGTTTAAGATAAAAGCTCATAAAGAGGGGAAGCTCCATAGGGCATTTTCTATTTTTGTTTTTAATTCAAAAGGACAACTGCTTCTTCAAAAACGGTCGCCGAAAAAATATCATTCTGGCGGTTTGTGGTCAAATACTTGCTGCAGCCACCCGAAGCCAGGAGAGCGAACTCTAAAGGCAACGCACCGGAGGTTAAAGGAAGAAATGGGATTTGATTGTGAATTAAAGGAAGTTTCAACTTTGCGCTACAGAGTTGAATTCGAAAATAAACTGACAGAATACGAGTTTGACCACATATTTACTGGTAAATTTGACGGAGAAATAAAGATAAATAAAGGGGAAGTGGAAGAATTCAAGTGGATTGATTCCGAGGATTTGATGGCAGATATCAAAAAAAATCCAAAGAACTATACCTATTGGTTCTTGGAATGCTGCAAAAGAATGCCAGATCTTTTCTCCGGTTATTAAAAAGTGCTAATCTTAAAAAAATGGATAAAAAAATAATTATTTCAGTCCAAGATATCACAAAGACCTATGATTCAGGTCAAGTTAAGGTAAAAGCATTAAGGGGAATCTCTTTGGATATTAATCGAGGAGATTTTTTGTGTGTCACTGGTCGAAACGGATCAGGCAAATCAACTTTCTTACATCAATTAGGACTTCTTGATCTTCCAAGCAGCGGAAAGATTTATTTGAATGACCAGGATGTGACTAATATGTCAGAAAAAGTTCGTTCAAATTTACGGTTAACTTATTTGGGTTATATATTTCAGGAATATGCGCTTGTGCCAGAACTCACCGCCATTGAGAATGTAATGCTGCCGGCAATGATGCAAAATGGTATTGGAGTATCAAAAGATAAAGCAAAAGAACTTTTAGTTAAAGTTGAACTCGATGGAAAATTTAATCAACTTCCGAGGCAATGTTCTGGCGGCGAGCAGCAAAAAATTGCAATTGCAAGGGCACTGGTCAACGACCCTCAAATTCTATTTGCCGATGAGCCAACGGCGAGTTTGGATTCAGTTGTATCGAAAGAGATTCTTTCGATATTTAAAAAACTCAATAAAGAGGATGGTCATACTGTAATTATGATTACTCATGAGGAAGAGGAAACTAAGTATGCAAACCGAGTTATTGAATTAAAAGATGGGAGAATTGTATGAGAAACAGAGCAAAAATCCCATTCTTTTTAGCATTAAGATCGATTAAAAGAGGTAATAAATGGACTTTTCTTTTGATTATTTGCTTGATCACTGTAGCTTTTATTAATTTGGTTTTTATTAGCTCATTGTTCAGCGGGATTATTGAAATGTCTAATAATCAAATTATTGACACTTACACTGGTCACATTTCTTTAACGCCAAAAGATGGCGGTAATTACCTTACGGGCAAAAATGATCTGATAAAGAAAATAGATAAAACCGAAAATGTGGTGGCTGCCAGTCCTCAACTCGTTGTTCCAGCCAGCGCAGAGTATAAAAACATAAAAGCAAATGTACCAATATTTGCGATAAACCCCACAGAAGAGAATCGAGTAACCAACATATATAGCAAAATGTCAGAAGGAAAATATCTTGAGCCAGATGATAAGTACCAGATAATAATCGGTAGTGAAATTGCTGGAAAAGAACAGGCCAATGCCAGCACGATTTCCTTTAAAGGGGCTAACGTAGGCGATAAAGTTAATTTGGTCGTTAATGGCAAAGAATATGAGTTTACCATTAAGGGCATCTTTTATACTAAGTTCATGTTTACTGATCGAGTTGCTTTTATTAACCAAAAAACTTGGGAGGAAATAAATCCTTCTGCTGGAGGCGATGTCGCCAACACTATAAATATTAGAATTAATGATAAGAAAAATATTGATTCAGTTAAATCTTCTTTAGAGGGCCAGCAAATTAAAGCTAATTTTAACAAATGGGAAGAGAGTTTGAGTTTTATGAAGAGTATAAATAAAACTTTCGATTCTCTTCGGTTAGTTTTGATACTGATTGGAGCTGTGATCGCAGCCATTACCATATTTATTGTTATTTACGTTGATGTTTCTGACAGGCGGCAAGAAATTGGGATTTTGCGGGCGATAGGAATTGGTCCAAGCTTAATAATAATGTCATATGTATTGCGGGCATTGGTGTATTCGATTGCTGGTATCGTTGCTGGAATGCTGCTGTTTATATTTGGGTTCGTTCCATATTTCTCTGCACATCCGTTGCCTTTACCTCTTGGTGACGCTTCACTTGTCGTAGATTACAAAGAGATCTTTCTAAGAATTATAGTCATTCTGACTGTGGCAATAATTTCCGGTTTCGTTCCGTCCTATTCTGTAACCAAAATCAAGATCTTGGATTCAATAAAGAAATAGATCATTTTAAAAAAGTGTGCCGGTCCCCGCGTGGGGACCGGCACATATTGGTGTGATAGAGACTACCACATGCATCCTTCATCGTTGATGATGTATGGTGGTTCGCCCTTCAGGGCGTTGATGAACGGTCCGCCGATCTCGCGCCAAGCGATAACGCACAGCACGATAACCATCATACCGCCTTCCACGTAAAGTAAGATATTATCCAACAACTTACCCTCCTGAATTATTTTCCATCTTGACTATACCATATGGCACTTAGTCTGTCAACTAGGCTATTTACAAATTGCCTGTCTTGTGTTATAAAAAATCTGTCCGGCAGGTAAAATTTATCTTCTGGATGATCTGAGATTAAAGTCAGCAATAACTCAAAATAAGGGAGGCGCGATGTCAGAAATGGAAGGTTTTGAACCGAATCCTAAAGACGAGCTGATCCTCGCAATCAATGCAGGATCTCTTGAGAAAGTCCAAGAGTTTATTGGCAATCTAGAGGATGTTCAGCTAAGTGAAAGTGTTCTAGAGACAGCTGAATCAACCGGTGATTCTGAGATAGTCACAGCTGTCCTGGACCACATCCTTGAGAATGGCTTAGATGTTCCCCATGATTTTCCGACTCAGCTTCACTGGGCAATCTCACGGGGGTTTAGGCATTCTGCGGCGTATCTTGCTGAGATAGCAATGGAGCAAGACTTGGCCGAGAAGGATGAGAACGGCAATACTCCCTTGGAGCTAGCACGGTCGAAAGGCTATGACGAAGTCGTCGCTGCATTGGAGAATTGGGGCGAGTAGTATCGATGGAGGAAAGAACCGAGTCCCGACATCATCACTGATAAGCGGGACTGGGCCAGAGTAATTAAAATTTAATTGTTCTGGCCTTTTCTGTTATATTAACTGAGAAGCTTTGAAATTTAACGAGGAGGCAGTATCTGTTTAACCATACCAGGGAAAATATTATCGATAAATGACGGGATCGCCACTATCAAAAGTGCCCGAGAAAAAGTCCAGATTGACCTTGGGTTGGTTTTTGGTGCAAAGGTGGGGGATTGGGTGCTTTATGCCACAAATCGGGCCGTAAAACTGATTTCTGAGGCTGACGCAAAAGAGATTATTGCTTTATTGGAAGACAACTATCATCCGGTGGATGTCAGCCGTTTACCGTTGGAATTCAAGAAAATTATATATAAAGTGCGAAGCAAGAATATAGATAACAGAATACAGATAACAGAAGGGGACAAGGGACAGCCGGAACACGATTTAACAAAAGGCGAAATTGAATATCTTTTTGGGCTAAAGGGCGAGAACAATCTTCTGACTCTTTTTGCTGAGGCTAACACTTTGCGCAAAGACAAAATTGATGACTTTGTTTGCATACACGGGATAATTGAATTTTCAAATTACTGCCGGAATAATTGCTTGTATTGCGGCATTCGAAAAGACAATAAAAACATACAACATTATCGTATAAACCAAAAAAACATAGTAAAAATTGCCAAGAAAGCAGTAGAGAAAGAAGGCTACAAGTTGTTGGTTTTGCAGAGCGGCGAAGATATGCATTACTCCGACGATGACCTTATAAAAATCATTGAAAATATAAAAAAAGAGGCGAAGGTTTTCATTTTTTTGTCAGTAGGCAACAGAAGCAGGGAATTTTATAAAAATGCCTTTAGGGCCGGTGCAACAGGCACGCTTTTTCGGTTTGAAACATCGAATGAAGCATTGTACAAAAAAATGCACCCAGGAGAAAAATTTGAAGATCGATTAGAGCTTGTGAAATACCAAAAAAAACTGGGCTATTATATTGCTTCTGGCAGTCTAGTGGGGCTTCCCGGACAAACTATTTCTGATATAGCTGATGATCTTCTGCTTACTAAAAAGTTAGGTATCCCAATGATTTCGAGTGGACCATTTATTCCAACTTTGGGAACACCGCTTAGCCAAAAGGGAGCCAAAAGGGAGCCAAAAGGGGAGAAGCAACTATTGAACGCGCGAATTGAGCTTTTCTTAAAATATATTGCGATTGCTAGATTTATGATGCCGGAAGTAAAAATACCTGTAACCACTGCATTGGAAACTTTAGATCCAAAGAATGGCCGACATCGAGGACTTTTGGCGGGTGCGAATGCTCTAATGTTTAATTTAACGCCAGAGGAATATGCGGGAAAATACAATATTTATGATCATAAATATCGAGAGAGAGAAAAAAAATGGCAAAAATACGGATTATTTAAAGGAGAAGAAAGCTATGAAATGCTAGAAGATCGACTGATGGTCGATATTAAATCTCAAAATAAAGGTTAATTTTTTGGAGTTTATATGGACAAAATGAAAAACATTTTAATGGTTGTTGCAAGCTATGATTTTAATGAAACCGAATATTCGGTGCCGAGAGGCGTTTTTGAAGAAAATGGGTTTAGAGTAAAAGTTGCTTCTTCTGAAAAAGGGAAATGTTATGGCGTCCAAAAAACAGTCATTGATGCAGAATTTTCTTTGAGAGACATTAACGTCAGTGAATTTGATGCGGTAGTATTTATTGGTGGTGAAGGAGTTGAAATGTATTTCGGCAAAGAAGAGGCATTGAATTTAGTTAAGGATTTTTTCTATGCTGGTAAATTGGTCTGTGCAATTTGTTGGGCGCCAGTCGTGTTGGCGAAAGCGGGAATACTGACAAACAAAAAAGCTACAGTTTGGAATGGAGCAGTTAAAGACCTTGAATTGGCCGATGCAACTTATACAGCAGAAAGGGTTACAGTTGATGGAAATATCGTAACAGCAAATGGTCCGACTGCCGCGGAAGAATTTGCCGAGAAGATTGTGAGCATACTTTCCAGCTAGGATAATTCAGGTATTTAGGTTGAATAAATTCGGATTTTATGTTACTATTCGACATAGTTTCTTAACATGGCGCCATCGTATAGCGGTTAGTACGCCGCCCTCTCACGGCGGTAACAGGGGTTCGATTCCCCTTGGCGCTACCATGAAAAGTGCATCACGTAAGTGGTGCTTTTTTCATAGCGTAGGATTGAGAATCTTTCTATATTTTTTGGTTTTTGATTGTAATTTGACTATAAAAATCAACGATCGTTGATTTTTATAGTCAAACGGGAAATTTATCTTTATGATTAGTGGTCGATTATTAATATTTTAATATAGGAAGACCGGGCTAGAATACTGCCCGGTCCTGTATAAGTTCACACAGCTGTCAGCTGTTGCTCTTTCTTGGCACGTAGAATGCCAAGATATGTCTTGTCGAATCCTACGATACAGGCGCCCTCGGGAATCAATCCTCTAATTTTGTCCTCTGGTCCAACAATTAGCTTCCTTGCGCCGTTGATCGTAATCTTCGCCACCACTTCCTGCACATGGTTTGCAGGTTTGTGCCAGCCATTTTTTCTGCTCAACCTTCATCCCTCCTGGCTTCCTGGCTCGGAAGCAGAATCACGAGACAAGCGTGTGGTATTGCAACGCTTACCTCGTCATCTCTGCCTTGTTATTTGGCACAAAACTCAAATACTTTACTGCAAAGCAGGCAAAAAGTCAATACGACAGCCCTGTGAACAATTAATTGGTAAAAAGACAAATTGGTGTTATACTAATGTTAAGGATAGGAAGGGAATACTATGAAAGCGAGGGGATCAGCAATAATTATTGCAATGCTTTTAATTACTGCAATTGGCAGTATTGCTTTTGGCATTAGCCACGTCTTGTTCATTGAGTCTGCTTCGGCATCGACCTATGTTAACGGGGCGGTAGCTTACTACGCCGCAGAATCGGGTTTGGAAGAAGGATTTTTAAGATATCGCTATAATCAAAATGCCGAAGTGCCTTTTGGCAGCTGGAATTTAAATCCAGCTAATGCATTTGTTTATCGAAGTAATTTGACTAATAGCTCAACAGCTAATGGTGCTATAATAACCGATGTTGGTATTGCTTCTTCTGTATTGGTTACAGACGCGTCTAAACAGTTTTATGATTTAAGAATGGGTTATTTAGGAACACTAGGGAAACCTCTTTATGGACACGATGTTAATTATGTAGATAATCTGGGTGTTTACCTAGTAGCTAACCATGCTTTTGCTACTGTTTATGGCACCAGTGAAGGTAGTTTTATAAACGTAAATAAGGATGACTCAATTAAACTTGATCTTAGTAATGTCAATCTTTTGGGCAATGCGAATCATCAACTTTTGCTGTCACTATTTTTCTCAGGCGCCGATGCAGACAAATGTCATGCCACCGCTGAGGTGAAATTTGTAGTAAAAGATGCTGTTAGCAACACCTATGAATATAAGGGATTGACAAGCTACGACCGTACAAATTGTTCTGGTGTTTTAGGCGTAGCTACAAGCAATTTGGTCGCTGCCGAAAATACTGGTAATTCAGATAGTGGAAATTTTCATTATATGGTGTCAAATATTTTTACTAACATGTTGATGCAATATGGAAAATCACCAGAAACGAACTATCAAAAAGTGACCATGTTTATAAAACCATTATTTTATAATGCAAAAATTGGTTTAGCTACAGATGGTTGCAATACAGTATCTCCTTCATGCTCACTTTCTGATCGTACTGTATTAGTTCCTGGTCCCTACAGCAGCATCACAACAACCGGTTATTATGGAGGGACGACAAGAAAACTTGAAGCAAATATTGACCGCCAATCCGGAACGTTATATGATTTATTTGACTATGTAATTTATAAAAATAGTTAGGAGGCAGATATGAGTAAAGACGCAAGAATTCTGATCGTTGACGATGACATGACTCTTAGAGAACTTTATGAAGAGAGAATGAAACAGGAGGGTTATGTTATACTGTCGGCTTCGGATGGAGAAGAGGCTTTAGAAAAGGCAGTGAAGGAAAAGCCTGACTTGATCCTTCTTGACATTATGATGCCAAAGATTAATGGCATTGATGTAATGAAGATGCTTAGAGAAAAGGACGATACTGCCCACATTCCGATCATAGTTTTGACCGCTCTTGTCCAAGAGATAGGCAAGGTCAAAGAGATGATGAAGCCGGGAGACGGGTATTTAGTAAAGAGTGAAATCATGCCAAAGGATGTCGTAGCTAAGGTTGAAGAGTCTCTTGCTAAAGTATCTAAATAAGTTAAATAAGGATTAAGCTAATAGGAATAGTAAGCTTAAGCTTTTATGATATTTTTTCAAATAAAAATCCTCGGATCTCGGGGATTTTTATAGTTATATATTGGGAATTATTTGTATGGTGCAAAGGGGTTTTCTCTACCAAAACCAGACTCAAGGGAAATGGTCGAATTATAATTAGATGGCTTTGCTATAGCATCGTATGTTTTTTTATTGATCTCAATTTCTTCCTTCTTTATACTTTGCTGGTTATTTTGTGTTGGAGAAATATTTTTTAATGCAAAGTTTGCGGAAAACAAACCAACTAGAGATATGAGCACTATGAAAATTATAATCGCCAGGTTGTCTTTTAATTTATTTTCCATAATAGATATTCCCTGTTAATCTAACACTGATTGTTGCGTCTTCATTCCCGCTCAAATTGATGAGAGACAGCGAATTAAATCGTGGCAGTGTTTCCATTCCTTTAAGAAAATTTAGAATCGACGAATAAGGCGCCTTTAGGCTGAAAGTAAATTGAGTTCCAGTAGGGGCAGTATTTTTTTTCTTAGCTGAATCTTTGTCGTCAGTTGAGGATGCAACTTTTTGCTTCTTGCTTTCCTCAATCGAGAGATTTTCAAGAATTAAACTGTTGCTTTTAGCCAAGCCTTCTGTTTGAACTATAAACTGGCTAATGTCTGAGTTGTCGGGCCAACTTTTATTAACCGTATCTTCTGCTGATTTAAGTTCTTCCGGATGTTTGTTTGTTTTTTGCAGAGAGTTTAGTTTGTCATAAGTTTCATTTAACTTGCTCTGGTTTTCTGCCATTTTTTGCTTGTTTTGCTTTAAACTGGCTATGGAAGGGCTAAGGGCAAAAATAATTATCGCAATAAAGACAACCAAATAGGCTATTGCTGCGATGATAGTTTTTCTCCAAATGGAAGACATTTATTTTATTTCTCCAATTTCAGATGAAATACTAAAACTAAAATTTCCTTGTTGTTCGTTATGCACAGAAGAAGAAAAAGTTACATTTTTGAAATATTTTGAACTACTCATTTTTTCCTTAAATCTTGCAATATCGCTTCTTGTTTCAGCGAATCCAGTCAGAGAAACTTTATTATTCTCTTTGTCTAAAACCATAGTTTTTATTTGTATTTGAGAAGGCGTTAATTTTGATAATTCAACAATAAGATTGCTCCATAATATTCTATTTGTGTTAACTGATTCAATTTTCCCTAATTTAGAATTAACAGCTTTAATACTGTCTTCCGTTGCTTTGTAGCGAAGAAGAATTTTGTTTTCTTCTTCAATCTTGGCATTAACTTTGTCTAGATCTTTTTTAGTTGAATAATCAGCAGCTAAAATGCTTCCGGTTAGAATAAGAATAATAATAAAAACAGTGGTCAAAAAAATTGAAATTGTTTGAGCTGTCTTTTTGATCTTTTTTTCTTGTTTAAATTTTGGGGGAAGAAGATTGATTGCCATAATAACTACACTAATTTTTTAACACTGATTAATCACTGATGGAACAGGTTCACAATAACACACTAATCTGTGTCGATCTGTGTGACGGATCTGTGTTGTTTTACTCATATTCATTTCTTAAAGCCAAACCAAAGGCTGTGATGAATTCAGTTCCGAGACTAGCCCCTCCCTTCAAATTTGGTTTGACTATTTCAGCTGCGATTTTTGTTTCTTTACTAATATAAGCGTCAATACCCGATATTTTCGCCCCTGTTCCACAAAGAAGAATCTTTTTAACCGGTTTTGGTTTATAATCCCTGTTTTGGTGATATTTGATTGCATTAATAATTTCATCAGAAATGCTTTGAAGGGTTTGTGATAAATCAGGAAATTCATTTTCTTTAATCGATATTTTATCGGCTGTTTCGTTGTGTCCAATTGCCCGCAGGTTTTCTACGATTTGATTTTTTCCCGTTGCGACGGTGGTGGAGAGCCTGATGCTATTATTATCCCAGATCGATATCCTGGAGATTTCTGTGCCAATTTCTACGATCAAAGAGCCGTCTAACGGCATTGAGGATTTTATTGCTCTTCCCACTGCAATAGGCTTTGTTTCCAGAGCTGCTAGTTCAAAGCCTGCCAATTTTGTCATTTCTAAATAATCATCTACCAGTTTGCGCGGAGAAGCAGCAATTAAAATATCTACAAGGGCATCTTCGGGGTGAGCTATTAAAACTTGATGGTCAATATATACTTCTTCTATAGGAATAGGCAAAAATTGCGCAGCCTCAATCGGGATTGCTTTTGCATATTCACCTTCGCTCATTTTTGGCATCTGAATAGTTTTTGAAAAAACGAAAGTTTCGGGTAAGGCTGAAGCGATTTTTGTTGCTTTTATGGCGGAAGGCAAAGCTTTTCGACACGCATCTTTTATGAGAGTGGCAGTGTGAGCTTTATTTTTAAAACTGTCTTTTTCTAATATTCGCTCAGTTAAAGGTACTTCAACTGAGCCTACCAAAAATATTCCGCCTCTTTTCTTTTTTAATTCAACCAACTTCAAAGCCTCATACCCAATATCTAGGCCGAATATGGAATCATTTTTAAACATTGATAAGAACTCAAGCATATAATTTCTTTTGTGATATTAATTTAATGTTACCAATTTCTCATCATAGTAGCCAGTTAAATTAAATGGATGTTCGAGGCAATAAATTTAAATTGCATTAACCAGCCCATATATTGGCTGCAGGACAGAAACAATAATAATTCCAATACCGACTCCCATCACTACCATTAAAACCGGTTCTAACATAGTCGAAAGATTTGCAGTCATTGAGTCAATATCTCGATCGAAGAAGTCCGCCAGAGTATCGAAAACTTCATCAACATTGCCTGATTTCTCTCCCACGGCTGAAAGCTGCCCAATCATTTTTGGCATTAACTCGCTGGCCTTAAGGGTGGAAGAAATTGAATGTCCGGATTTTACTTTCTCTGCCATTTTGGCGATCTCTTCTTGATAAACTACATTGCCCACCACTTTGCTGGAGACTTCAAAAACTTCTACTAAAGGAAGACCGGAGGAGGTAAGAGCGGCGAATGTTCGAGTAAACCTGGATACGTAGGTCTTCTTTAAAAGCGATCCAATAACTGGTATTCTCATTTTCAGCTTATCTAGTGTCAGCCTGCCAGAAGGTGTTTTGTTGAATTGCATAACAGATATTACTAGGGCAATTAATACAGCAAGAATGTAAATTCCATAATTTTTCAAAATAAAGCTCATTTTAATTATTACTCTCGTCAGGATGGGCAGAGGAACTCCCGCATCATCAAAAATCAACTTTAGCTGAGGAATTATTACTATCATTACGAGAGCCAGTACTCCGACAAGAGCAACCATAACAAAAGCGGGATATGCCAAGGCGCCTTTGATCTTGCGGGTGAGCTCATAATCTTTTTGCATCTGAATTGCTAAGCGATTCAGAACTACTTCGATCTTGCCGGATTCTTCGCCAGACTTAACCATATTCACGTATATATCATCAAATATGTCCGGATGTTTGGAGAGTGCTTTTGAAAATGGAGCGCCCCCTCTAGTATCAAATATAATTTTGCTGATTTCTCCTTCAAAATATCGGTTGGTGGTTTCCTCCTTTAAAGATTCTAGAGCATCGATGATGGAGAGACCGGATTTCAACATTATTCCTAGTTCTTGAGTAAATATTATTTTGTCTTTTATCTGAACTTTTTTTCCGAAATGTAAGGGCAACCTTTCGCGGGATTGAGATTTAATTTCTGTCACATAAAGCCCCTTTTCCCTCAACGATAAGGAAGCTGAAGATGCCTCATCTGCTTCGATGGTTCCTTTTGAGGCATTTCCTTTATTATCTTTTGCTTTGTATATGAATTGCATTATTCTAGTCTTTTGTTACTCTCCAAACTTCTTCAACTGTCGTGATGCCGTCGCACACTTTTAATATCCCGTCTTGCAACATGGTAACCATTCCGGATTTAACAGCTTCAGCTTGGATTTCTGAAGACGGCTTCTTGTTTAATATCATTTCTTTTATACTTTCGTTAATACTAAGCACCTCATATAAACCTATTCTTCCCTTATATCCTGCATCGCCGCAATTCTTGCAGCCTTTCCCGTGAAAAAATTTTAGTCCTTTTTCTTTAATCTCAGCCTTTTCTTTCTCGGGCATTTTTTCAATTTCTTCTTCTATTTTCTTTTTTTCTGCTTCTGCAATTTGTATCTCTTCTTTACAATCACTGCATATTTTGCGTGCAAGACGCTGGCCCACAACTACATTTAAGGCTGAAGTCAAAAGAAAAGGCTCTACACCCATATCAATAAGCCTTGGTGCAGCACCGGTTGCATCATTTGTGTGAAGAGTAGACAGTACGATATGCCCCGTCAATGCAGCGTGAACAGCCATTTCGGCTGTCTCTTTATCTCTTATTTCACCGATCATTATTATGTCAGGATCTTGCCTTACAATTGAGCGTAAACCGGAAGCAAAAGTATAATGTATTTCAGCATTAACTTGACTTTGGTTTATGCCCGGCATTCTATATTCAATAGGGTCTTCCAAAGTTACAATATTAACCCCCTCGCTGTATAATTTGTCTATCAGAGCATAAAGAGTAGTGGTTTTGCCGGAACCAGTCGGACCTGTAACGAGCGTCATACCATGCGACTTTTGAATGTTGTCTTTCAGAACAGCAAGTCCGCTTCCTCGTACTCCGAGTTCTTCCACTGTTAAAATACCTGTCATTTTGTCCAGCACTCTCATCACAATCTTTTCGCCATTGGCTACAGGCATTGTAGATACGCGGAAATCAATCTTTCGATTCTCAAAATTGATAGTGAAACGGCCGTCTTGGGGCAGTCTTTGTTCGTCGATTTTTAAGTTTGATAAGATTTTAATTCTTGATACCACCGCCGGTTCTATATCTAGCGGCAAAGTAATCTTCTTTTTCAAAACTCCATCAAGCCTAAATCTTACTTCAACTTCTTTTTCTGACGGCTCTATGTGAATATCAGAAGCCTTGTCTCTAATAGCTCTTCGGAGAAGAGATGTAACGATTCTGGAAGCGGGCGCATTATCTGAAACAGATTCAATCAAATCGGCTTTATTGGCATTGGCAGTCTCAGTTTTATTTTCTTGGTCTGCAGTTTCAATTGCTTCCTCAACCTCGGTTTCTAAACCGTTATATTGATCTAAAATAAAATTAATATCATCGCCTGAAGCTAAGATTGGAATGATCGGCGTTTGAATTTGTTTTTTAATTAATTCCTTTGCTTCTAAGTCTTGAGGGTCCGCCATGGCGACGACTAAACCTTTTTCATTCTCTTCGACCGGCACGAGTTTATACTGTCTAGCCAATTTTTCGGGGATTTTTTGCAATATATCCTTAGAAACAGTTGTCTTAGAAAGGTCGATGAAAGAGATATTATCTTTAGTTTTAGAAAAAGGAGTAATTTCAATCGGTTCGTTGTTTGGTTTGACATCTTCTTTCAGGCTCTTTTGAGAATCATGCAAATCTGGTGTACTTTTTATCTCAGTTTTTATGCTATCAATCTTCTTTGCTCCAGGTGACTGGCTGATTGGAACAGAGCTCGATTCTTTTTCAAACATTCCGGAATTAACTAAAGAGATTTTATCCGGATCAGTCTTTGCAGAATTCTCACCAATGGCATGACTATTAGATGCTGTGGTATCAATATCTTGGTTTTTCTTGAAAATTCTACCTAAAAGGGAACGGGCACGACCCTTATGTACTCTTATTGCATCGCCAAAAGTGGCTTCTTCTTTGCTGCCATCGCCCATTAGCTCTTCGTAAATATTGACCGGCGGTTCGTCATCTTCAGGTTTATCAATAGATAAATGTTTGCTGTCATTTTCTTGCGGAGAAACTGGTGTGACAGAGGTTAGACTGGCGTTTTCATTTACCGAGTTAGATACTTTTCTGATTGGTATTTCAATCAAACCATCTTCTGATTTGTTTACTGTATTACCTTGTGGTTTAATTTCTGGTTGTTCTTGTGCTAACAATTGATCAGGTATTGGTTTTTGTAAATTTTCAGATTGGTTTCTTTTGGCTCCGTGCAGCGTAGCGTTTTCAACTACTTTTGAGTTCTTTACTAAATCTTTAATATTCCCAGATGGCATCCACTTGACTGCGTTTGTAGGGAGCATAACCATTTTTTTGGCTGCTCCAAATTTGGGATGAAAAATTACTTTAGACGGATAGTGAACTGTGTAGAAAGTGCCAAAATTAGAATAAACAATTTTTTCACCTCTAGCCAAAACATCGCTTACTACAGCACCAAAAGCGATAATCAAGTTTTCAGCTTGATGTGAATTTAGGTTTGTTTGTTTCGCAATCGCTTTTGCTAAATCTTTTCTAATCATCTCACCTTTTTATTATTTGGCTCACATATTTTTTTGCTCTAAACCTCCCTAGCCAGCCTACTCGTTCGCTTCTTGATTTTTCACTTATACGTTCTAAATCAAGATGGCTTACTCGACCGGTTTCGCAAAAGAAACATGCTCGCCAAATTTTAATCTGTCATCTCTTGCAGTTATTAAAAAAAAACCACAGAGGAAAAATCCGTGGCCGCCTCCTCCACTTAAATTTTAACATTCAAACCGTTTAAAAACAATAGTTTTATCCCGAAAAAAGCCAATATTTAAAGCCTAAAGGCAATTTTTAATTTAAAGTTTAAAGTTTAAAATAAATTTAGAAATATTTAATTTAAAATGTTTAAAACATTTATCATTTAGAATTCAATTTAAATTCTAAATTAAAAATTTTAAATTTGTTATCTTGGTGGACAACTTTGTGGACTAACCTGGGGACAATTTTAACTTATAAATGTAGGACTTGCGATTGTTGCAACAGTTCCCGATACATAGCTTTACGGGTTACAATGAGCCTGTAAGGAAATTCCAATAACCAAGAGACAAGATACAAATAAATCTCAATACTCAATAACCAATATACAAATATTTGCTAATTGAAATTTGTGATTTGAATATTGTTTGGATCTTGTTACTTGTTTCTTGGGATTTGTAAAATGGAATTTTACCGATGGCTTTTTATCAAAAATACAGATCGAAAACATTTTCTGACCTAATTGGGCAAGATCTGATTAGGGATACTTTGATTGAAGCAATTAAAAGCGATAAATTTTCTCACGCTTACCTTTTGACTGGGCCTCGCGGAACGGGCAAGACATCAACCGCGCGTCTTTTAGCAAAAGCATTAAACTGTTTGACCTTGGCTGATTTAAGGAAAAGCGGGCAGGAAGTCTTAGGGGAACCGTGCAATACTTGTGCATCGTGTCTAGAAATTGGAAGTGGAAGATCGATTGATGTTATCGAAATAGATGCTGCTTCTCACACTGGTGTAGATGAAATCAGAGAATTAATTGAGAAGGCACAGTTTGCTCCAAACAAATCATTCAAAAAGATCTACATCATCGATGAAGTTCATATGCTTTCCAAAAGCGCTTTTAATGCTCTTTTAAAAACTTTAGAAGAACCACCTAAACATGTGGTTTTTATTCTGGCCACCACAGAATCGCATAAATTGCCCGCAACTATTTTGTCCAGAGTTCAGCGTTATGATTTTCGCCGAGTTACAAAGGAAGACATTGTCAAAAATTTAAAAAAGATTACAAAGGAAGAAAAATTAGAAATAGACAATGGCTCATTGGAGCTGATTGCTTCAAATGCAGAAGGGGGACACCGCGATGCAATTGTTCTTCTGGAAAAAATTTCTTCTTTGGGAAAGAAAGTGGAGAAGTCCCAAGTAGAAAGTATGTTAGGAATAGCAGACAGGAAGTTTATATTTCAGTTTCTAGGGGCGATTTTTAATACTAACCCGGAGGAGGGATTAAAAATCGCCCATCGGCTGTACGATGAAGGCTTGGAAATGGCTCAGTTTAATAAAGACATAATTGAAGTATTGAGGAGAATGCTCTTATTTTCTGAATCAGGCAAAGTTTTATTTGAAGATACAGCTGAGAACGCAGCTTCAATAAAAAATTTATGCCAAGAGGTAACTTCCGACCAAATATTAAAATTAATTGAAATATTTCTAAAATCGGGCAACTTACTGAAAGATATTGCTTATCCGATTTTGCCGATTGAAATGGCAGTTATTGAGGCTTGCTCCATAAATATCCAAAACTCCTTATCTCGTCATTCTGAGGCGCGAGCCGAAGAATCCAGCGAGCAAAGCGAGCGTATGCCTCGACAAGTCGAGGTTGGATCCTTCGCTAACGCTCAGGATGACAGAAAAAGAGGTGCTCAGGATGACAAAAGAGGAGGTGTTCAAGATGCCATGAAAAAAAGTGCTCGGGATGATAGTGATGGCATTGAAAAGGTAAAAAAACAAGATGAGATTGAAGAAGCGAATCAATCAATTAACCATGAAAGTGTTCCGGTGATTGTGCTCGAAATGACTGATGATGTTTGGACAAAAGCGATAAAAGAAATCAGGCAGGCGAACACCTCTCTTGCTGCTTTGATGCGGGACGCAAAACCATTGGAGTATACTAAGGGCAAGCTAGTTTTGGGAGTGAAATTCAAATTTCATAAAGACAAAATATCGGCGCCTGAAAATACGAAAATTTTAGAAAAAATATTTTGCGACTTAACCGGCGGAGAGTGCATGATCAGCTGTAGATTGATTGATCCTAAGCCAAGAGAAAATAAGATAACTGATAATGAAGAGCTGCAGAAGGTTGCAGAGGAAATCTTCGCTTAACAGAAGATACAAGGAGCAAGAAACAATAACCAAACAATATTCAAATTCTAAATTTCAATTACCAAATATTTGAGTATTAATAATTGAGTTTTGAGATTTGTTTGTATCTTGTATCTTGTAACTTGGAATTTATTAATGGAGGGTTGATGGCGAGGGAGAATAAGGAAAATTTTAAGAGGGATAAATCATCTTCAAAAGTGGTGATTCCTTCTGGTGTTCGTATTCCCCCTCAGAACTTAAATGCAGAGAAAAGTGTTTTGGGCTCAATTCTCCTTGACAAGGATGCAATCATAAAAATTATAGATGTTGTTACTCCAGAAGATTTCTATGAGGATCGAAATGGTATTATTTATGAAGCAATGCTTAGTTTGTTCGACAAGCGCAAGCCGATTGATATTGTTACAATTTCAGAAATTCTTGAGGCAAGCGGAACAATTAAAGAAGTTGGTGGTTCAAGTTATTTGGCTGAGATTGTAAATGATACTCCCTCGGCATCTAATGTAGTCCATTACGCCCAGATTTGCCGTGAAAAAGCAGTTCTTCGGCGTTTAATCAATGCAGCCGGAGGAATAACAGAGTTGGGTTATGATGAAGATGCTGATCTCTCTGAAACTCTCGATAAAGCAGAACAATCTCTATTTGCTGTTTCGCAAAAATTCTTAAAAAATAAATTTATCTCAATTCAAGATGTTCTAACAGAAGCTTTTGACAGGATTGATAAGATTCATAAAGATAAAGACAAAGGTGCCTTGCGAGGAGTTCCGAGTGGTTTTCGCGATCTAGACAGTGTTACTGCCGGTTTTCAAAACTCTGACTTAATTATTTTGGCCGCCCGTCCTTCCATGGGCAAAACCTCTTTTGCTTTGAACTTAGCGGAAAATGCAGCCATCGAGGAAAAAATCCCGGTCGGAATATTTTCCTTGGAAATGAGTAAGGATCAGTTGATCGATAGACTTTTGTCGTCTCAAGCCGGAGTTGATTCATGGAAGCTTCGAACGGGGAACTTGACCGATAACGATTTTCCAAAGATTGGATATGCGATGGGGGTCCTTTCGGAAGCGCCAATATTCATTGACGATTCAGCGGGCGGAAATATTATGGAAATTCGAGCAAAGGCAAGAAGGCTCCAGATGGAGCATGGGTTAGGGCTTATAATTATTGATTATCTTCAACTTATGGAAGGCCGCTCCAAGGGCAGTGATTTTAACCGAGTACAGGAGATCTCCGAGATTTCAAGATCTCTGAAGGGGCTGGCTCGCGAATTAAATGTTCCTATTATTGCTTTGTCTCAGCTTTCTCGAGCAGTAGAACATCGTGATAATAAAAGGCCGCAACTGTCTGATTTGCGTGAATCGGGCTCTATTGAGCAGGATGCCGATGTTGTAATGTTTCTATACCGAGAAGAATACTATAATCCTGATACCGAGAAGAAGGGAATCACTGAAATTTTAATTAAAAAGCATAGAAATGGTCCAACAGGACAAACTGAACTATTCTTTAATCCGGGGCAAATGCGTTTTGCTGATTTGGAAAAAAATAGAACTGTACAAAGTGAAGAGTAATTGAAAACAAACGTCCCCACACCAAGGCGGCGGGGGACGGTATGGTGCCGATCAGGAGATCGGCTAGTGGCGGCCACATAAAGTGACTTCTAATAATGGGATGAGCCCAAGACGAGTGGCACGCCGGAAGGCTTGCACTCGGTTTGAGACCTGGAGCTTGTCGTAAATGTTTGCCAAGTGGTAGTCCACTGTTCGTTTGCTGCAGTACAGCGCGTCAGCGACATCTTTGCTCGATTTACCTTCAATGACTAAGCTGAGCACTTCTAGCTCGCGTTTAGTCAGGCGCACGGACCGATCTTCATTTACATCCGGTATTCCAACATTTCCCATCTGTTTGTTCACCCTCCACATCCTTTGTTCTTGGCTGATTGGGCCTAGACGGGTATATACTTTACCGAAAAGAGCCTCAATTGTCAAGGCTTTTAAAATCGGTAATCCACCAGATTAAATTTATATTTTATCATTTACTAGACTTTATATTTAAATATTATAACAAGTATTATACCCACGAGCCCTTGACAAGTCGTGGTCAAAGCGGTAAAATACCATAATGTCCTTTAAAAATTGAATATCATTGCTGAGGGGCGATGAAATGGATACTAGTTTATAACGCGCCTCTCAAAAAAGGCGCTTTTTGCTTGTCCTGAGTGAAATCGAAGGATTAAATATGGCGAGAGTGAGATGGGATTTTGAAAGGTCCACCCCTGCCTTTCTAGAAGGAAGTTAATATATCGATAAAATAAGTGATTATTGACTTCCTCCCAGCTCGTTCTTGCCAATCCGCCAGCCGGCGGAGCAAGAAAGCAATGTTTTTTATAAAAGAAAAACAAAAACTGATTACGCAAAAAGTAAGAGGAAATCAAGGAATCCTTTGTTAAACTAATTTAAGTTTAGTAAGGGAAGCCACAAAAGATTTAAAAGTCCTTTGCGACCCCTCTTACGGGCGTAAATTGAAGTGACCGGGTAATATTTAAATTTAATTATCCCCGATTAGTTCACAAATCAATTTGCGCTCTATCAAAAAAATCCGACGAAATATCGGGTTTTTTTG
>JAMCZZ010000037.1 GCA_023484645.1 Patescibacteria group bacterium | reverse complement strand
TTCTGATACTGCTCATGCCTTCGCCTCGGGATATGATTTAAGAACTAAAAAAGATTTAGATAATTTTATTGATAAATTTGAAAAAGAGATCGGGATTGATCGGTTGGTTGGCTTTCATTTCAATGATTCAAAAACATCAATTGATTCCAAAAGAGATCGGCATGCCGACATTGGGCATGGAGAGATTGGTAAAGAAATTTTCGAAGCCATAATGAATCATCCAAAGCTAAAAGATATGTTTGGCATTTTAGAAACTCCTCAAGATGAAGTAGATTGGCCAGAGCAAATAAAACTTTTGAAAAGTATGAGAAAGTCATAAAGGCATTTAAATAAGATGAGCCCCGTGCGCAAGTGCACGGGGCTCGGAACGAAAGATAGGGCTGTGTCGCCCTATTCCATAGCCGTAAGTAGGCATACGGTTGATTTGTACTTTATCGTGACGGGGCCAAGGCTGATAGCATCCTCGATGTTCGCTGTGCCTTCGATAGGTTTCCCGTCTCTCACAGGGTAACATCCAGGATCATTTGGATCTGCCATTAATCCTGAGGTGGTTAGCGAACATCTGTTTGCTGTCGCTCTGTCTAGGAGCTTGTTTATCGTCTCTGAAGCGACGATAAACGAACGTCTGACACGCACTCCATTTCCTGTGCCTTCGAAAAATACTGCAACTACCCTTTTCATCCCTTTTTCCTCCATGAAATGGTACTACTAGATTGACTATAACACTATATTCATAAAATGTCAATAAGATTAGAAGTAAAATAATCTTATCCTAACAAAAAAAGTCTTTAGAAAGACTTTTTTTGTAGTTAAATAGATTAAATTAATTTCTGTCCAATGTAACTGTTCCCCCTATATTGTCTGTGCCAGATAATATAGTTAAGAGAACGGCATCTTTTTCGGCTTGCTGCATAAATTCTGGTTGTAATTGTTTGGATTTGAAGGGCAAAAAAGTGACTTCGACAGTTTTGTCAGTAATTTTGCCGCTAATCATTAATCCTTCTTGCGTTTCTTCTGAAAAGCCTTGGTCAAAAACAAAATTACCTAAAGAATAAATTATTAACTTATTCTTATACAAGCCAACATCTTGAATGACATGGGGATGACTTCCAATGATTAAGTCTGCGCCGGCATCAATCCATTTTGTAGCGGCTGACTCTTGCCTTGCTGAGTGCGTTGAAGAATATTCTTCTCCCCAATGAGGAAAAACAATAACAAATCGTCCGTTTTCTTTTTCTATTCTTATGGCTTCACTAATGCTTTGGTTATCGTTGTAAGCCAAGTAGTTAACTGTAATAAAACTGATCGGAATCTCAGTCTCATACCGCAAAATACTTCCTTCATCAAAGGCATTTTGGTAGCCCGCATATTTGATATTAGTATTTTTTAATAAATTTTGCGTTATATTAAATCCTTCAGTACCTGCGTTTAGAGTATGATTGTTGGCCAAGGATACACCGTTAATGCCTAAATTTTTTAATGTAGGTATTGTGGCAGTTGGCATATCAAAAACCAATGTTCTGGGCTCATAATCATCGGGAATTGGCTTGTCGCTTACTGGTCCTTCTAGATTTGCAAAAACTATATCTTTTTCCTTGAAAATTGATTTATCCAGATTGTCAAAAATGTGGTCAAAACCAATATCTTTAAACTGGTGATTAACAAAACGGTCAAACATCATATCGCCTGCAATGACAAAAGATGTAGATTTTTCTACGGAAGGATTTTGAGCGTTTTGTTCTACTGAAACTGCCGAAGACTCATTGTTTATAGGGGCCTTGACTCTTGTAACGAGGCATAGAAAAATAACCGAAGCGATTATAAAAAGTATTATGAAGATGATAAGACTTTTTTTCATTAGTTAAATTATACTCCAAAAAGTATGTTTTTGTGGCTTTTTGAGCTTGGTTCTGCTATAATTTTTGCTTATGACACCTGAAAATAATCAAAAAATCGATCCAAAGAAAATCCGTAATTTTTGCATAATTGCCCATATCGATCACGGTAAATCCACGATCGCTGATCGCATGCTCGAAATTACCCATACTGTTGCAAAACGAGAAATGCAGGAACAGCTTTTAGATCAGATGGATCTTGAGCGAGAGCGTGGGATTACTATCAAATTAGCTCCGGTTCGAATGCTTTGGGAAAAAGGCGGCCAAGAATATATCTTAAACTTGATCGACACCCCTGGTCACGTTGATTTTGCCTATGAAGTTTCTCGTTCTCTCGCGGCTGTTGAGAGTGCTGTTCTTTTAGTCGATGCGTCTCAGGGCATTGAAGCACAAACTCTTTCAAATCTCTATTCTGCGATTGATCATGACTTAGAAATTATTCCAGTAGTTAACAAAATTGATCTGCCGGCAGCAAAGCCGGATGAAGTTGCGGAAGAAATAATTAAAATACTTGGCTGCAAAAAAGAAGACATAATATTCGCTTCTGGGAAAACTGGTGAAGGAGTGTCTGAGATTCTTGACCGAGTTATAGAAAAGGTTCCCTTCCCGAAAGGGGAGGAAAATGCTCCAACTAAAGCTTTAATTTTTGATTCTATATATGACCCCTATCGCGGAGTAGTCGCCTACGTTCGTGTGACTGAGGGAAAAATTGAAAATAATAATAAATTTTTCTTAATGGAAACCAAAAGCAGCGGGGAAGTGCTTGAGGTTGGATACTTTACTCCAAAACTAAAAGCTCACTCTCCCCTATCTGCCGGCGAAATTGGCTATATAATCACTGGTTTTAGAGAAGTTGCTGAAGCCCGTGTTGGTGATACAATTACACTTGAAAAAAATCCTGCTCTCTCTCCCCTGCCTGGCTACAAAACAGTTTTGCCTTCGGTCTTTGCTTCAATTTATTGTGTGGATGGAAGCGATTATCCTGAACTAAAAGAAGCAATCGAGAAGCTAAAATTAAATGACGCTTCCCTATCCTATGAACCTGAACGTTCTGAGGCACTCGGTTTTGGTTTTCGTTGTGGCTTTTTAGGACTTTTACACTTAGATATTGTGAGAGAGAGGTTAGAGCGAGAACATAATCTATCTTTAGTTATTTCTAGTCCGACTGTTCAATATCAAATAACAAAAAATGACAGAACGGAAGAAGTTATCGCTAAGCCAGGAGATTTGCCCACTTCTGGAGAATATTTGGAAATAAGAGAGCCATGGGTAACGCTTGAAGTGTTTACTCCAAAAGAATACATAGGCGCAATAATGGAAGTTGTTCAGGCTAAAAGGGCAATCTATCAGACGACAGAATACATTGATGAAAATAGGGTGATTATAAATTATGAAATCCCTTTGGCTGAAGTGATTATCGATTTATATGACCAATTAAAGAGTATCTCACGAGGATACGCTTCCATGAACTATGAAATGAAAGACTATAGACCTTCTGATTTAGAAAAGGTTGATATTTTAATTGCTGAAGAAAAAGTTGATGCCTTGAGTTTTATCATCCATAAATCAAAAGCGCAGAGTGAATCAAAAAGAATTGTAGAAAAGCTTAAAACTTTAATTTCAAGGCAAAATTTTGAAATAAAGATACAAGCAGCGGTTGGTGCAAAAATAATCGCTGCAGAGAGACTGTCGCCCTTTAGAAAGGACGTTATCGCCAAGCTTTATGGCGGTGATGTGACCAGAAAAAACAAACTTCTAGACAAACAGAAGAAGGGCAAAAAGAAGATGAAACAAATCGGCCGCGTCGAAGTCCCTAGTGATGTATTTATTAAAGTTTTAAGAAATGAGTAATGAATCAAGAGAATAACAAAAATCATAATGACCAATGGTGGTCTGAAGACTATGGATTCTTTGGCGATTTTTATATTGAAGGCGATAATTCTGATGAAGGGTATTTAATCAATAAAAAGCAGGGCCTCGAAGAGAGAACAAAGGAGGAAGTTGATGGAATTATCAAATTACTTTCATTGAAAAATAACTCAAAAGTTCTTGATTGCCCTTGTGGTTATGGAAGACATAGTATTGAGTTAGCGAGAAGAGGAATAATAGTAACTGGATCAGACATCAATTCTATCCATCTGGGAAAAGCAGAAGAAGAGGCCGAGAGGCAAGGTCTCAAAGTTAACTTTGTCAAAGAGAATATGTTGAAATTAAAGTATAATTCTGAGTTTGATGCAGTGATTAATATGTTTTACTCCTTTGGTTTTTTTGAAACCGATGAGGAGAATAAAGAAGTTTTAAAAAATTTTTATAATGCTCTAGCGCCAGGTGGAAAATTCCTAATGCACACGGATGTAAATGTTCCAACCATTACATCTGGCCAGTATAAACAGGACGAAGAAAGAACTTTAAGGAATGGTAATGTGTTAAGAATTATTGATAAATATGACCCCAAGACAAAAAGAATTAATGGCACTTGGATTATAAAAAATCAATCTGGTGAAGAGGAGAAGAAAGACTATTCAGTCAGAGTGTATACAAAAGAAGAATTTATTGACCTCTGTTATAAAATTGGTTTTAAGGAATGTTGTACTTATTCTGACTGGTCCGGTGAAGAGTACACCGCAAGTTCAGAAGACATGATCATTGTTGCGACTAAATAATATAACTTTTATAAATGAGCAAAGGTTTTAAATATACATTGATCGCTGCAGTTAGTTGGGCAGCTTGCATAGTCGGAATAAAATTTCTTCTTCGTAATGGAGAAAATAGTTATAATATTGTTTTTTGGCTTGCTTTGCTTGTTTTGCCATATTGGATAATAACTTTTGTTAAGAGGTCTTCTCTTCTAAGGACTATTAAGAAAGACGATTATTTTGTTCTCTTGGGAATGGGAATAATTAGTGGCATACTTCTGCCAATAATTGAAGTTTTTGCAATTAAGTACAGCCCTGCCATCAATTACTCTTTTCTGATACGAAGTGTGGTGTTATTTACGGCTGTTTTTGCATATTTCTTCTTCTCTGAGAAGTTAACATGGAAAAAAATAGTTTTAATATTTTTAGTTGTAGTTGGCGTTTTTTTGCTTACAACAGAAGGCAAAATGCCGCATTTTACACTCGGCGATATTCTAACCTTGATTCAAGCGGCGCTCATTTCTTTCGGAAACACAATTTTAGGTAAGAAGGCAGTAAAATTTGTAGATTCTAAATTTGCTGCATCTTTTGTTATTCTATTTGGCTTCTTGCCAATACTAGTCATCACCCTATTGAATCATGCGGTCTCTATTCCTCAACTGCCATTGGTTTTTATTTTTATAGCTATAATTTCAACTGTGGGGACAATCTATCGCTTTAATGCCTATAAAAACGCAACCGCATCATTCATTACCGTCGTCTACACATTGACTCCTGTTATGGTTTCTTTCGCAGCAATTCCACTATTTAAAGAATCGTTAAGTTCAGTTCAAATAATCGGTGCCGGATTAATTATTGCAACCGGATTCTTGGCAGAGAAGTTGGAAAAATAGATTGGGGTAACTATTATTGTGTGGTAAAAATATCGTGATCACGAAAAAATTATCACATAATTTATTTGCTAGTAATCGTAATATCTAACACAAAAAAGGACCAGTTAATAACTGATCTTTTTTTGGTGGGCCGCCATTAGGACTACTCGCACTCCGCTATGCTATAGCGGGCTCGCTATAGAAACCCACGGTTTCTATTATTTTCCTACACGGGAAACTCCCGTTTCCCGACCCCTTCCCAGTCCCAGTCGTCTCAAACAAAAAATAGCCAGTAACGAATCACTGTCTATTTTTTGGTGGGCCGCCTGGGACTCGAACCCAGAACCAATGGCTTAAAAGGCCACTGCTCTACCATTGAGCTAACAGCCCATGAAATAATTCAAAATAAAATTACTCAAATATAATAGCTTTTTTGGGCAAAAAAGTCAACTTGGGATTTGAGTATAAAAAAACCTGAGCTTGAATAGTCATCCTGAATAAAGTGAAGGATCTAAGCAAAAACCAGCACGCAATAATTCACGGCTGGTCAAGTCGGCCAGAGACCCTTATCTTTCATCTCTTGTACCCAGTAATCGTTTACATGGTACCAATATTTCCTGTTGCATTCCGCACAGAGAAATAACGCGATATAAGGGCTTCTTTTGTCGCGTAAGTATTTCTCAGGAGGATTTGCGGTGAAACCTATGAGTTTCACATTAAGGCTTTCGTCAAACCGAGTTCTTGTGCTGTTTATACAATTCTCAGTTGGGCAATTGTAGAAATACGATCTCTGATGTACTTGGGGGATTGCTTGCTCTCCCCATGATTTAATATTCAATTTTACTATCCCCCTTTGACTAGATTCAATATAGCAATAATTTAAAAACGTTTCAATCAAGTATATCAAAAAAGATTAGTTATTAACTAGTCTTTTTATACTCAGGTAATAGTATTTGTGGCTTTTAACGCTTAGAGATTTTGGCTTTTGTAACTTTGTTTTTTGTTCCGAGGAAATCAATGAACATTACCAAGATCCAATAAACCAGTGCACCCCAAAAAGCTGAGGCAAAATCTTTAATCTCGAAACCTTTAACAATTGAGCTCACCAGCCAGAACATGAGTGCATTTATAATGAAAGTAAATAATCCAAGTGTTAGTAAGTTAATTGGTAATGTTAAAATCAAAAGAATTGGGCGGACCAAAGCATTGACTAGTCCAAGAACTATGGCGGTGATTAAAAGAGACCATGTGCCTGAAAATGTAACACCTGGGACGACATAGGAAACGAGAAGAAGAATTAATGCAGTTAAAAACCAACGAAAAATAAACATAGTTATTTTGTTATTTGTAAGGGAAGAAATTTTCTCCGTAATATTCATTACCATCTTTCTCATTAATAACAGTAACAAAATCATTAACTTTCTTTACATCATTTTCGCTAACATATAAAACAGTATGAGTATACTGATAATACAACGTTTCGCCAGAATAGTATACACCATTAGATTCTTCATCTTTTTTTTCTTTTATTTCTTCTGGCGTGGATTTTATCTTGTTGACAAGTGTAACGAACAAACCATCTGCAAATGGAATTTGCCTGAAATCAGTAATGACTCGCTCATCAATACTTCTTGAAATACCATCCATTGTTGCTTTTTCGGGTAAACCAGTTGCCAAATCAAATATTATATTGAAATTTGATTCACCTGATTTTTTTAATGCAATCACATTATTAATTGCAGATTTAACGCATGGATCATTATCTGCTTCAAATGAATCAGGTTCAGTTCCAGAAAAAGAATATTCTTTGGGGCATTGGCTCATTGCGAAATACTGATCTCCATTGTCTTTAATAGTATATTTGCGACTAAAATAATAATTATCACTTATTTTGTAATGTTTTTCTTCGGAAATATTTTGGTGCACATTTCTTTTTCCCAAAGAGACATTTTTGTAAGGGATTAAATCCGTAGTGATCTTTTTGTCTGGAATATTAATTTTTATTTTGAGACCTGCTTGATGGAAAAATAACAAATTTTCCCCAATTTCAAATCTTTTATCAAAATAATATTCTTGATCATTAGAAAAAGTCCCATCATTATAAGAGCTATCATAGTAAGGGCTATTTCGTAGATTGTTTGATATTAATTCCAATTTTGATTGATTAGCTAAATCATAGATCAATAACCTGGGATTGTTATGATCATTTCCTACGATTACCCGATTGTTTTCACTTACTTTAACTTCTTGATCACGGAATTGTGTAACCTCGGTTGTTTTGCCATTTCCTGTGTTAAATTTCATTAGGTTAGAAGTGTAACCATAGTCTCTTGACCAAATCAAAAAGACATCGCTAGAATCTGTATCAATTGTTTCTTGGGATTTATCTAATTTCAAATTGTTCTTGTAATGCCTTACTTCATCTAACAAAAACAGATAGTTTCCAATATATAGACTACAGTATGACAGACTGAACGATCCAATAAAAACCAGAAAAATTATTGTCTTAGAAATAATTTTTGTGAGTGATCTGGCATAAGAAATAAAAAAAACGATAGATAAAAAAGCAAGAATTATTGGAAAAAAGCGAATTATAAAGGCTTGCTGTATATTAAAGAAAATCATAGAGTCTCCGAGCTCAAAAAACTCAAGAGACCTTAAAATAGGCCGATAAAAATAACTGTAGTACAATAAATTGATACATGTTGTTACCAAAAGCAGTATTAGGAAATATCTTGCTTTTGTTAGATTGGGAGTTAGTGGTGATGTATCGGACCGATATGGCACAGAGAGAGGTTTGCTCGATCGGAGAGACGTTAGAGTTGAAAATCCTTCATTTTCTGTAGCTTCTTCGATCTTTTTGCCATTTATTTTATTGATCGTGAATTCCTCTTGTTGATCATTGTCCATTACTTTCTCCTGAAATTCAAAATCACCAGTGTCAACGGGGCGCCGATAATTATCAAAGGCCTGAAATCAAACATCATTTTTGCCAAGCGTGATACCCCAATATAGTTAGTCCTTACTTCAGGTGGCAGGAAATTGAGTACAGAGGAAATAACTAGAGCAACAGTTAGGCTGCTATAAATCAAAACTTCAAATGCGCCAATATCGCCCGATCGTGTGCTAGATGACTGAATAGCGCCGGAAATCAAAGCAATACATAGCAAAAATAGAATAATTGAGATTGTGGATACGGAGGCGTTTGAACGGATCCAGATTTGGTTGCCGATGGTTGAATTCCCGTTGAAGAATTTAAAAACAGTTTCTGAAAAGCTGGAGGCAATAACTAATCCGATGTAAGCGGAGCACAAAGTAGTAATGGTTTTATCCCGTCTTAAGATAAAGCCATAACCAATTCCTACTATAAACAGAAGCCCTATGAAGATATCAACACTAGGGAGCTGTTGCATCCAATTCCCCTCCAAACCCTTTATGGGTTTGCCCCTCGTAGCCTAAAAGGCGAAGTGGGGCGAATATATTTATGATATCTCTATTATCTCTCAAAGCGAGGACTAGTGTCAACGGGGATAAATCGATTGGTTTAGAGCCCGAACCAGCTCTTTTTGCCGCCCTTGTCGAGATTCTTTAACTTTTCCCAGAGTTCTTTTTGTTCTCGAGATAATCGTTTCGGTAGTTCAACGCGTATTGTCAATATGAGGTCGCCTTTTTTGCCCCCATGATAAGATTTTCCTTTTCCGGGAAAACGAAATGAACTGCCATCTTGTGTTCCTGCGGGTAATTCAAATTCAAGAGTTTCTGCACCGACATTGACTCTAATTTTGTCTCCGAGTACGGCTTGAGCAGGAGTAATGGATAATTCAGCTTGAACTTGAGAAAATTGAGCGCCAAAAAATTCTTCAAAAATATCTCCCAACCCGCCGAATCCTCCAAAGCCGCTCTGAGAGAAATCAGAAAAATCAAAACCGCCAAACCCTCCAAAACCTCCAGCTCCACCGCCGGTTTGCTGTCTTCCCGTGTAACCAGCATGACCGAATTGGTCGTACTGAGTGCGCTTTTGCGGATCAGAAAGAACCTGATAAGCTTCACTTATTTCTTTAAATTTCTTATCAGCTTCCGGATTATGTATATTGCCATTTGTATCTGGATGGTACTTTAAAGCAAGCTTTCTGTAAGCTTTTTTTATTTCGTCTGTGGAAGCGCTTTTAGAGACGCCAAGTGTTTCGTAAAAATCTTTGGCCATGTAAATAAAGTTAATTGACCTAATTATTCTAATTGACCTAATTGATCTAATCAATAACCAAAACCCAATGACGTATTTATTTCACCCTTTAATTTGGTCATTGGGAATTGGGATTTGGGATTTGATTAGAAATTAGATATTAGAAATTAGGAATTGTCAGTCTCATCTTTTTTCTCTTCAGAACCCTCTTTAGTATCCTGTTCTTTGCTTTCTGCTTCACTGTTATCTGTATTCTGTCCCGCTGTATCCTGCCCGGGTGCTTGCTGGTACATTTTAGCGCCTAGTTCTTGAAGGGTTTTGCTTAGGGATTCAGTTTGAGTCTTAATTTCCTCAAGTTTGTCAGTATCCTTAACTTCTTTAAGCGCTTTTATTTTAGCTTCAACATCGCTCTTTAAGTTTGAATCAGCTTTGTCGCCAGCATCGCTCAAAGTTTTTTCAGCGGTGTAGATCAAGCTGTCTGCCATGTTTTTTGCTTCGATCAATTCACGCTTTTTCTTATCTTCATCAGCATGAGCTTCGGCATCTTGCTTCATCTTCTCGATCTCTTCTTTGGAAAGTCCAGACGAGCTTGTGATTGTAATTTTCTGTTCTTTGCCGGTTGCTTTATCCTGGGCCTTTACGTGGGTTATGCCGTTGGCATCAATATCGAAGGTAACTTCAACTTGTGGGATGCCTCGCGGTGCCGGTGGAATTCCATCGAGAATAAATCTGCCTAATGTCTTATTGTCGGCAGCCATTTCGCGTTCTCCTTGAAGAACATGAATATCAACTTGAGTTTGATTGTCGGCTGCAGTTGAGAAAACTTGAGATTTTGAAGTCGGGATAGTTGTGTTCTTCTCAATCAACTTTGTTGAAACTCCGCCGAGCGTCTCAATACCTAAAGATAGGGGAGTTACATCTAAAAGCAAGAGATCTTTTACTTCGCCGCCAAGAACGCCGCCTTGAATTGCTGCGCCGATTGCAACAGCTTCGTCAGGGTTGACAGAATAATTTGGCTCTTTGCCGAAGAATTTTTTAACAAATTCTCGAATTGCCGGCATTCTAGTCATTCCGCCGACAAGAATTATTTCATTAATATCAGAAGCGGA
This sequence comes from Patescibacteria group bacterium, assembly GCA_023484645.1. The sequence continues at coordinate 34,964 of JAMCZZ010000037.1, read as the reverse complement.
AAGCTTTGCGTCTTTCAAAACGATTTCACAAGGCTTTTTTGATCTTTCAATAAATGGACCGGTCAATTTTTCTAATTGAGCTCTTGATAGAGTCATTTGTAAATGTTTTGGTCCAGAAGCGTCGGCTGTAACAAAAGGTAGATTGATTTCTGATTGAGTTGTAGTTGAAAGTTCAATCTTTGCTTTTTCGGCAGCTTCTTTTACACGCTGGATAGCAGCTTTGTCTGAGTGAAGATCAATTCCTTGATCCTTTTTAAACTCGTCAATAATGTAATCCATGATCACTTGGTCAACGTCATCACCACCAAGGTGAGTGTCGCCATTAGTAGACAATACTTCAAAAACGCCGTCGCCTAATTCCAAAATAGTAATGTCAAATGTTCCACCACCGAAGTCGTAAACTGCGATTTTTTCACTCTTATTCTTTTCTAGTCCATAAGCAAGCGCAGCAGCAGTTGGCTCGTTGATAATTCTTTTGACGGTTAGCCCGGCAATTTCGCCGGCATCTTTTGTTGCCTGTCTTTGCGAATCATTAAAATAGGCAGGAACTGTAATGACGGCTTCTGTCACCTTGTCGCCAAGATATGTTTCAGCGTCTGTTTTTAATTTTTGTAGGATGAAAGCTGAAATTTCTTGAGCGCTGTATTCTTTGCCATCCATAACAATTCGGACTGATCCGTCTTTTGCTTTCACGCTTTTGTAAGGCATTTTTTTCAAATCTGCCTGTACTTCAGGATCGTCGAATTTGCGGCCGATAAATCTTTTTACTGAAAAAATTGTATTTTCAGAATTAGTAACAGCTTGTCTTTTTGCCAATTGGCCGACTAGTCGATCACCTTTTTTAGTTTGTGCAACCATTGAAGGACAAGTTCTTCCGCCTTCAGCAGTTGAAATAATCTTAGCTTCTCCGCCTTCCATAACAGCCAAAGCAGAGTTGGTCGTACCAAGGTCAATTCCGATAATTTTACCCATATTTGCTCCTTGTAATTAATTGTGATTTTTTATTGTTCGAGCGAAGTGAGAACTTCTCATTTCATTCGAAGGATATTTTTTATATTACTTATAATGTAAAGTATGCTTTACATTTTGTCAACAGTCTAAAAAGCAGTCGCTAAATATTCCAATCGTTCAGCTTTCCCAATTATGACAAAACATAGTCCTGAATTATATAAAATATTTTATAAAAAATAAGAATACTTATTAAGGAGTGCTACGTGTCAGCCTTGTCATTGACAGAAGTTATTATTTGTGATAAAAACAAGCACGGAAAGGGGTGAGCATAGTGATCGTTTGTATGCATTGCTATGGAAGTGATGATCCGGAAGTGAGGACTGCGCGGGAGTTCGCTGGCATCACAGAGTATCTTGATGCGGTGGCTAAGTTCATTATTGAGCAGAAACCGGAATCACTTGATCTTCTGGTTTGCGGTGGGATGAAGGATACTAAGGGCGTCGTTGAGGCTGATTCGATTGCTGAGGCCATGAATAGGCGACTGGCTGGAAGGCTGCCTGGTGGATGTCTGCTGACCATCACAAAAATCTACGAGAAGTCAACGATTTCAATCGTACAGCGTTGTTTCGAGTGGAATGATGATCGGTTTCCCGGCTTTAAGCTTCATCTTGTGATAATCTGCGACAAGGCTCGAGAGAGAAAGACTCGGTGGCTTGCCAAGCATTATTCAGAAGGAGCATCTTTCGAAGTCGTCGCCTTTAAGCGGCGGGACAACTGGAAAACCCAGCTTCTGCGCAGTAATCGTATTGCTCAGATGCTTCAACTGTATCGCATCAAAAAGAACCTCGAGGGAACGAGGCAGAAAATAGAGAAAGACAGATGAGGGAGAACAGAGATCCTTGCCAAAATATTGGCAAGGATCTTCTAATTATTTAGAGCTTTTATATGAGTTATAATATTATTCCAATCGCTTACCCGTGTAACATTCTTTGGGAGGTTGTCCATTTGATTCCATGGGTTATCAAGAAGAAGAACTTTGATCTCTTTTTCGGCGCATTCCAGAGAGAATTCCAAGCAGTCGTCAATTAACATTTCAACCCCAAGCCTTACACAAATATCTGATTTTGTTTCATTGTTTAAACCATAATAGTGATTGGCATGATGAACTTCAAGTGTAATTTCGCCATAATGTTTATTAAGCCATTCCAATGTTTGATTTTTAAAGTCTTCCATTCGGGCAGTAATAATTTTTATTTCATGCTTTTTTGAGAGTTCTCTCAAAGCCTTTTCAGATCCTAGTACAGGTGAAATATTTATGTAATGTCCCTCAGAAAAGAAGGCTCGGAGACGTTTTACCATTTCTTCTCTAGGGAGATCCCAGACTTCATCTAAGTTAAAGGTGAAATGATCTTCTTTCTTAAAATTAGTACCGTATTTTTTATTATGGAAATCATCAAAAGCGATGTTGGTTTCGCCAAGCACGTCATCAATATCAACGCCAATAATCATTTATTTCCCTATTTAAGATGGATTCGACTACGCTTCGCTTCGCTCACCATGAGTGTCTCCCTTGGAGACCCTCACTTTAGCAGGTCTTAAAACATCATTATCAAATTTATATCCAGCTAGGACTTCTTCAACAATTTCTCCTTCAGGCTTGTCGGATTCCACTTCTTCAACCGCTTCGTGGAATTCCGGATTAAAGTGTTGCCCAACTGATTCTATTCTCTTCAGCCCGACGGAGGTTAAAATATCTTCAAATTGTTTTTCAATTTGTTTGATTCCCTGCGCCCAATTGTCATTTTCCAAATTTTCTGGAATATGTCTGGCAGCCAATTGGAAATTATCCAAAACAGGCAGAAGCTCATAGACTAAATCAGAATTTGCTGTTCTGCAGAACTTCGCTCTTTCCTCATTAACTTGTTTTTTGTAATTTATAAAATCGGCTTGGGTTCTTTGCCAGCCGGATGTAAGTTCGGCGATCTTGTTTTCGATCTCTTCCATTTTAGAATTGTCTTGGTGTTTTTCTTTTTTTGTCATAATGTTTTCCTGATTAACTCGTTTAGATTTTATCAAAAAATCCCCCAAAAACAAGTGACTTAATATTATAATCATTCCCCGCTCTCTCTAAAAAATCCAAAATGTAATAAATTTATCGCATATGCGATAAAAACATAACATTTATTAAATATCTTTATACCTTATCGAAATTCGCAATGCTTGATTGCTCGAATAATAAATTAGCGTATTATTTAGGTATGGTAAGTGAGAAAATTCCAGCATTTAGAATATTTACTCTTCTGGCTCTTTTTTTCTTGTTTAGTATTACAATTGCATCTTTTGTTAATATTGACTTTGATAGATCGTGGACGATTTTATTGACTGCAATGATTTCCTTGATCTTAGCTGGATTATTTAATCTTCTTTACAAAAATTTCATATTGGCAATCTTTTGCTTTGCCTTTTTCGCATTGTTTCTTGGAATCGGCCATTATTCTCTTTTTGATTCTAGAAATAAACCCGAATTAACTTACGACAAAGAAGTTATGATAACGGGTAAAATTATCAAAAAGCCAGAGATCGATTTTAAATCGCAAAAAGTTGTGATCCAAACTCTAAACGATTCTGATCTAAATCTCAAAAGGCCGGCAAACATTCAGATCTCTCTGCCTCATTATCCGGCTTATGAATATGGCGATATTATTAAGCTTAAAGGCAAAGTAGAAAAGCCTGGAATCATTAGTGGGTTTGACTATGGCAGATATTTGAAGAAATCTTTAATTTTTGGTGTTGTAAACCAACCAAAAAATATTGAACAAACCCCCACTGAATTATCCGTAAAAGAAAAAACGATAAAATCTTTGTATTCAGTCTCTACTGCTTTTGAAAAATCACTAAACCAAATTCTGCCCGAACCGCATGCCTCATTGGCCGCCGGCTTAATTTTGGGCATAAAAAGAAATATTCCCGATTACTTTAATGAAGCCCTAAGCGTGACCGGCTTAACCCACATCATCGCGCTCTCCGGCTACAACATCACAATAATTTTAGTGGTTCTTGGCGAACTTCTCCTTGGATATTTAAACAGGAAGCAGGTTTTTGCAGTTGGCGCATTAATAGCAATTGGTTTTGTGATTTTAACCGGAGCTGCTTCGAGTGTTGTACGGGCTGCCATATTTTCTTTAATGGTGATTTTTGGAAAAACGATCGGAAGGCAGGCTGATTTTACAAATTTAATCCTTCTGGCGGCGGTTATTATGCTAATATTAAATCCTTTTTTGTTTCGGTCCGACATCGGTTTTCAGCTTTCATTCCTTGCTTTTGCTGGTATAATCTATCTTTCTCCAATCATTCAAAAATTATTTGAGAAAGATAAATACAAAAAAATACCTAATTTCATAAAAAACCCTTTGACTGAGACTTTGAGCGCTCAAATTATGGTTGCTCCGCTGATTTTGACTGCTTTCGGCCGATTTTCTCTCATTTCTCCAGTTGCAAATGTTTTGGTCCTCTGGATTGTGCCTTTGTCTATGGGCTTGGCGTTTCTGGCAGGATTGGGCGGAATTATATTTTATCCGTTGGGTAAAGCGCTATCTTTTTTTCTTTGGCCATGTTTGGAGTTTATAATCAAAATAGTAATGACATTATCAAAAATCCCGTTTGCTTCTTTTGAAATAAAAAGCGGACTTTGGGCAATTGGCTTGATGCTGTATTTGCTGATCGCTTGTTATTTTACTTGGTTAGCTAAAAAGCTTAAGGTTAAGATCTTATGACAAAGATTACAAAAATATTTTTTAGCCTTCTCATTACTCTTGCCGTTTTCATTTGGGTGGCAGTTGTTAGGAGCCCATCGGGTACTGGATGCAATATCTACTTTTTTGATGTAGGGCAGGGTGATGCAGCTCTGATCGAAAAAGGAAATTTTCAGATATTAATTGATGGCGGACCAGATGACAAAATTCTATCAGAGATTGGCAAAGCAATGCCGTTGACTGATAGAAAAATCGAAGTGGTCATTTTGACCCACCCCCATGCGGACCATTTAGTTGGTATAAATCAGATACTTGATCGGTATGAGGTTGGAAAAATCTATAGCACGGGCGTGATTCACACAACCAACGCTTATTTGGAATTTTTAGACAAGATTAATCCGCCGGCTGGCGGAAAGAATATTTCTCTTGAAGTGCCGGATGTGGCAGAAGAGATTACCCCGTTCGATAATGGCAAGCTTAGATTTCTATGGCCAGGAAAGAGAGATGTTGGAAAATCAGCCGAGGATAATAATTTAAACAATACTTCACTCGTTAGCCGATTTTGCTATTTTGATCATTGTGTATTATTGCCCGGTGATCTTGAAACCGATGGGCAAGAGGAGATGTTTAGCTATTATTCTTCGAAGCAGAGCGAAGTGCCTGCTGAGAAGTCTGCAAACAATAATTCTCAGCCTTCGGCTTCGAACAATAATATTTTTCAATCAGAAATTTTAAAAGTTGCCCACCATGGTTCTGTAAATGGAACAAATCAAAAGTTACTAGATATCGTGAAGCCAAAATTCGCGGTGATTAGTGTCGGTGCAGATAATAAATTTGGCCATCCTCATGCAGGAACTCTAGATCTATTGCAAAAAGCGAATATACAATACTATCGTACAGACCGTGATGGGACAGTTGAGTTCAACCTCTCAGAGCAGGGAATTGTAAAAGAATAGTAAATTTATCAATCGATTAATAATTATTTACTATGATTATAGACGATCGTTCAATATCATAGTAAAAGGATTACAGGACTTTTCTAATGTATTCATCAATATTTGAGCTATCTGAAGCGATGTATACGACATAGTCATTGACATTATATTCAATGGCTGCAAGTTCTATTAAATTACCGACGTTTTTATTGCAAACCCATAAACTTTTTTGAATCTGTCTAAATCCCATTCTTTTGATTGTTCGTCGAAACTGATTTCGGTTTTTTCTCATAGTCTCCGGAATATCGAAAGAAACGAATCTATAACCTCTATCATCCTCTGATTTTTTTGCCAGTTGATCTATGATGGCCAACTTTGCTTTTTTCGTGAACTGAATCGATTGGCCATTAGAATTTTTTATGGTTTCAATGTAACCGTTCTTTTTAAAATTGCTTATTATATGACTAATATTAGAACAAGTAAGAACTTTTTCAGTAGGCATTCCTTGTAATATTCGATAGAACTCTTTTCTATCAAAAGAATAAACAATTGATTCTGGTATACCCAAAAATAAATCAATTACTTCAAGGGTAAAATTCTTAAATTTCTTTCGTGATTCTTCTTTCATTTTTCATTAATTTTAGTTTAATCTAATTTTAAACGATCGTCCATATTTAGAGTAATTCTAACTAGCAAGCTTGAAAAATAGGTCGTTTGAAGCTAAACTATAAACGATTTAAACGTTTAGGAGCTAAAATGTCTGGACATAGTAAATGGGCGACAACACATAGAAAAAAAGAGCTAATTGACGCAAAGCGCGGCAAGATTTTTACTAAACTTGCTAAATTGGTTACAATTGCGGCTCGTGATGGCAAGAGCGGTGATCCAGCAATGAATCCTTCTCTTCGTATGGCAATTGAAACTGCAAGGGCTGCTAGCATGCCCAAAGACAACATTGACCGAGCTATAAAACGCGGACTAGGTGAAGGCGGAGGGTCTCAGATCGAAGAGGTTATCTATGAAGCGTATGCTCCTTTTGGCATAGCAATGCTAATTGAATGCTTAACCGACAATAAAAATCGCACTCTAGGAGAGATTAAAGCATTATTGAATAAAGCTGGTGGTACGCTTGCCACTGCTGGAAGCGTTTCATATTTATTTAAAAAAATCGGTCAGATAATTATTGACGAAAGTAAAAGCTCAATAAAAGGTGAGGAGCTTGAATTGGCAATCATTGAATCTGGAGCGGAAAATTTTGAAAAAGAAGAAAACTTATATGTGATTGAAACAACTTTTCAATCGTTACATCCAGTTAAAAAAGCTTTAGAAGATACCGGCATTGCAATTGATTCTGCAGAATTTACTCAAATTGCAGAAACGCTCGTTGACCTGCCGGATGATAGAAAACAAACCATTTTAAATTTAGTTGATAAGATCGATGATTTGGATGATGTGAATAACGTTTTTACAAATTTAAATATATAAATGGATAGCGAATTTGAACCAATGGCTAATATACGAATAATTAGTAAATTAGCTATCCATTTGTGAAGTTTTTTTTATGAAAAATATAAAAATTCTCGGCATTGATCCTGGCACCGGTATTCTTGGCTGGGGATTGATCGAAAAGAATTCAGGTAAAATTAAGCCATTAAAATATGGATGCATTAGAACTAAGGCAAATTCTCCTTTACCGGATAGGCTTTTGATAATTTACGATTCTTTGTGTGATATAATTAAAAAAAATAAACCCGATTGCATTGCGATCGAAGAGTTGTTTTTCTTTAAAAATCAAAAAACAGTAATGAGTGTGGCTCAAGCAAGAGGAGCCGCTATTATCTCTGCGATGTCTAACGGTGTGCCGGTTTACGAATATACTCCTCTTCAAGTGAAACAGGCATTAACCGGTTATGGGCGGGCCGATAAAAAACAAATGCAGGAAATGGTCCGCATAACTTGTTCTTTGAAGGAATGTCCGAAACCAGATGATGCCGCAGATGCAATTGGCGTAGCAATCTGCCATGCACAGACTGCAAAGTGGATTGAGAAATAATTAATTTAAAATTTATAATTGACCGGAGGGAACCGTGCCTCAATTAAGACAAAATATTATTACCGGCGATTGGGTAGTTATTGCTCCAGAGAGGGCAAAAAGACCTCAGGACTTCGTTATTCCAAAGAGCGTAAAAGTTGCTGACAAAACAAATTGTCCTTTTTGCGTTGGATCGGAGGGGTATAAGCAGAATGAAAAAGTAAGAAAAAGTGAAACCGACAATATATATGTGGTGGAAAACCGATACCCGGCTTTTGTGGAAGATGAAAGTAAAAAAAGTGTTCGAAGTTTTTATCCTGAGGCCGGCTTTTATCGAGCGAAGCCGTCAATAGGCGACCATGAGGTTGTTATTATTAAAGATCATTCTCTTTCTCTCCCAAAATTTCCGAAATCTTTAGCCAATGAAATGTTGGAGACGATAAGACAAAGATATATTTGGATGAGCGAACACGAACAAGTGGTTTCCATTATGCCAATTTACAATCATGGGGCTGAATCAGGAGCCTCCATTGACCATCCTCATGCCCAAATTTTCTCTTCCGGGATTATTTCAAATATGGTCGGTAAAGAAATGATTGGAGCGGAAAGATATTATGGCATTAACGGCGCTTGTGTCTATTGCGATATGATCCAACATGAACTTAAAGAAAAAACCCGTATTTTGTATGAAAATGCACATTTCATAGCAGTTGAATTTTTTGCTTCTCGTTTTCCTTTCGAAACATGGATATTACCAAAAAAACATGAGAGTCAATTTGAAAAAACTTCAGAGACAAGCATGACTGAATTTTCAGGTGCATTAATGGAATGTCTTTATAAACTGGATAAGACGCTTGAGAATCCGCCTCTTAATTTCTATATTCATACATTGCCGACAATTCAGGGAGATTCCGAATCGTATCACTGGCATCTGGAAATTGTTCCAAGAGTCTCTACTTTTGGCGGTTTTGAATTGGGCAGTGAGGTGATAATAAATGTAATGGCTCCAGAAGAAGCCGCAGATTATTTAAAGGGCAAAAAGAGTAGAAAATAACTATTTTTTTAAGAGATTTATATTTGAATTGATTAATTTTATCATTTGGTTGTAAATGCGCTTTACTTCACGGTCGCTGTGGCCAATACAAATGGCACCGAAAAAGCCATGATTTTCAACCACGCCTGGCATATAAACCAAAACACCTTTTTTTGTGTTCTTGTTAAAGCTGATTTTACTATCATGAATTAATTCAACTAATTTATCAGCCTTAATTTCGTAATAATTTGGAGATCTAACAAGGTCCATAGCACTGTAGTAAATGGGAACCTTGCCACACATGAGTAAACCTTTGGCTTGGTTGTATCTAGCACCTGTTAAGAAATAAGCGATTCTAAAAGGATGAGTTGTGCCGCCTTTTCTTAAATTAATCTCGATTGGGTAGATTTTCATTTTGCCATTCCTATCATAAACAACCACAAAATCAATACCAAAATTGCCCATCATTCTCTTTTTGACCATCCAATCTGTGATCTTTCTGGCTTCTTTAATAATTTGTTTACGATGAGAAGCTAAGCTTGGGAAAGAACACCCGAGATATTCTTGTTTCCCTTTCCCTCCCAGAATTTGTTCGTGAGTAGATATTATGCTGGCTTTCCCTCCGGCGTTAATAAATGCTTGAACACTAGGTGAATATTTTATTTTTTGGTCGATAAATAGTTCAACAATTCCCCCCATTTTATTAAAAAGGTTCAGATATTCTTCAAAACTGGGTCCAACCTCTTGTCTGATTAAAAAATCTTTAAAGCCATTTTTTATTTTTTCTTTTAGTTCCTGGTTTTTTATTTTTTCTAAATTAATAGAATTTGTGGCAATAAATTCTTTGACTTTAAATAAAGCATTTCCAGACCCTGATGCTGTTGAGTCTAATTTTATAACCAACTTTTCACTTTCAGGATAATTTTTTATCAGCTTAATTATGGCGTCATAAAGTTCTTCTGTTGACCCAAGCCCTTCAAATCCAGGGATGACGTTGGTTTTAGAGAGTTTAAATACTTTTCTTCCACCGCTTTTAGTTCCAACAAAATCATGTTTTTCCAGCGAGCTAAAAATAGGGATGTTCAATTTCAATGCCAATTCCCTTTCTAGCTTCGTAGCGTTATAACAGCGCAACACAGTCACTTTCGGTGCAATAGTATTTCTAATTTGTTTAATTGCTTTTTCATCATTTAGGATTTTTTGAACAAGAGCAACATTATTGTCATTATCAATCTCGATATGAACAAAGCGTTTTTTTTTGTTATTGAAATCTCTTCTATTAGCGGAAATCAAATCCAAATAATAGTCAAATAATTTTTCATTGAAGTTTTTTGAAGTAATATAAACTATTTTGGTACGCTTATATCGTAGAAGAAAAAGAAAAAACAGCATTCGTTCTTCATAAAATTCCAATCCAGGAACTAGCCCCATGTCATAATTAGCATGGTTAATACCAGGGAGCACTATAAAGGTTCTTTCTCCTCTATAATTAAAATTACAGAGTTTTTTATTCAATCTCAGCTTTCTCTGTAACTTTGAAAATTCCATCATGATAAGGCTTCCTTTTGCTTCAATGACGTGATATATCTAAAGGGTTATTATTTTAGGAGGAACAAAATGTATACGGTTGCAATAGTAACAAGCGACGATAAAATCAACGATCCTAGCATTAGGATACTAACCGAAAAGAGCGAAAAATTCAACTTTAAGGTCAAGGTAATTGCTAATACAAGTGATATTACATCAGATCTCAAGCCCAGCATTATCTACCCTAGAATCAACCCGGGTTATGATAAAAAAGAATTTGACCGCCTCGTTGGACTATTTGAACTTTTGATAAAAAAGTATAAAGCGCCCTATATTAATTCTCCTCATCTATTAAAGACAGAGTATGACAAGTTTTTAATGGCCGAAGAAGCGGAAAAGTGCGGTGTAAGAACCCCAAGAACATACAAACCGGAGGATTATAATAAACTGGGTTTTCCTATGGTGGTTAAAGAAATCTATGGTTATGGAGGCAAGGGCGTTTTCTTAGTAAACGATAAAAATGAACTAAAAGATATTATTACTAATGATCGCAGTTATCTTATACAAGAATTTATAAAATTAGAGCACGCTAACGATTATAGGGTCTATGTAGTAGGGGGTAAGGCAGTCGGGGGATTATTTAGAGAAAACAAGGACGAAACCGAATTTAGAAGCAATACTGCGCTTGGGGGTAAAGCCAAATTTATTTATCCTAGCCGGACCCTAAGAAGTCTTGCAGAGGAATTTGCTAAAAAGATAAGCGGAGATATTATTTGCGCCGATTTCATCAAGAAAGGCAGAAGCTACTACTTTATTGAATTTAATCATGCATTTAGCTTAAATTTGAAGAAGGATAGAATCGTTAATAAAGTGTTTAAATATTTCCTATCTAGAATTAATAACAATCGCAGCAATTAATAAATGAACATTTAATCGTATTAATGTTATAATAATTAGTAATTGATAAGTCAGTAACGGTTGTGGTACAAATAATTACAAAAAGTAATCCTAAAGGAGTAAGGGTGAAAAAAAAACTAGCTAGTATTGCCCATTTTACCTCATATCTACCAAAAGCTTGCGGTGTTGCGACTTATGCAGCTGCTCTTAGAAAAACAATGGCCACAGCCAATCCGGATTTTAAGGATTTTGTGGTCGCTATAGACGATACGAAAGAGGGTTACAGATACGGGTCTTCGGTTAAATATCACTTTTGGGATAAAGATATTGAAGGTTATAAAAAGGCTGCCCAGATTATCAACCAAAGCGACGCACAAATTGTTGATATTCAACATGAATTCGGCCTTTATGGATCTAAAGTTAATCCTGATACTTTGGGACAGGATGACGGAAAAAACTTTCTAATTTTTCTCAATGCTCTGGAAAAGCCTGCGATCACTACCATGCATATGGTTTACAAAAATCCTCCGCCAAGTCACAAAAAAGTTGTACAGGAAATCTGCGACAAATCTTTGAGAATAGTTGTGCTCGCCGAAATTGCAAAGAGAATGTTAGTTAATCAATATAAAGTTGCACCGAGAAAAATCGAGGTCATAAAACACGGCGCTCCGAATGTGCCAAAATACTCCACTGGTTTCTTTAAGGAAATGATCGGCTTAAATAAAGAGGAGCTACTCGTTTCATCTTTTGGTTTGATTAGGCCAAAGAAAGGTTATGAGTATTTAATTGAAGCTGTCGCCGAATCTAGAAAGAAATATCCGAATATCAAACTTTTGATCGCCGGAAGAGCGCATCCGCAGCGATCACCCGAATACTACAAACTCCTAAAGGATAAAGTTAAAGATTTAAAACTGGGAAATAATGTTATATTTGTCAATAAATTTATAGATTACTCAGAACTCTTAAATTATCTTATGGCGACAAACGTTTTTGTAGCTCCATTCACAGTTAAGGAACAAGTTTCAAGCGGAACTTTAATCTATGCAATGGCAGCTGGCAGAGCATGCATTTCGACCCCCTTTGATTATGCTAAAGAAGCTTTGGCTGATAAGAGAGGGATACTCGTTCCTCCTCGTAATAGCAAGGAATTGGCAAACAAAATCGTTTATCTAATAAAACACCCTAAGGTTAGACATAGAATGGAAAACGAATCCTACAAATATGCCAGGCAGCAAACCTGGTCAAGAACAGCTAAAAAATACCTCAATCTTTTTTCAAGTTTATTGGAGAATTAATTTATGAATGAGCAATTAGGTCCTTTTAATCCTGCTTTTTCATCTTCTCCTGAATTAGAAGAGAAAAGTTTAGAGGAAGAAGCCGAAAAAAACGAACGATGGAGCATTAAAGATTTTAAAGGCTTTATTCATTTTCATTCATGGGCAGGGAGTTCTTGCGGCAAAGATCAAATTGCTGACATTAGAGAGGCGATAAATAAAAAAACCGGCTTAAAATATATCGGTTTCGCAGAACATGTCGGCTGGCCAAAAGAAGAATATTGGTATGAAAAAATCAGAACAGAATTTCAAGACATCGATAAAATCAATGAAGAAAATACTGCCCCCAAGGTTTTTAAAGGGGTTGAAGTTAATGTCTTTCCGGATGGGAGCATTGACGCTCCAGATGATATTTTGAACCAGTCAGACATTGTTGTGGCCTCAATTCACTATAAAAATACTGATCGACCAGATCAAATGACTGCCGAGTCTACAGTAAATCGTTGGATAACTGCGATGGATAATAATCCGAGTATTAATATGCTTGGTCATCCGCTTAGAGAATTGCCAAAAGAAGAATGGGGCAAAGTTGATTGGGATAAGTTATGTCGGCATGCGGCTGCTAAAAATGTTGCAATTGAAGTAGGAATCGGTGACTCAGCACCTTCTGATTTGCCAAGAGAATTTTTCGAAGCGCTAAGTAGAAACAACAATCTTGTCTCACTGGCACCTGATTTTCACCGTTTGACGGACTATCTCTCCAAAGCAGATCTAACGCCAGAACAGCAATCAATTTTGGAGGAATCAGCGAACCTGAAGGCAAAAATAGCAGGAGCTACTTTTAATGAAGGGGAAGCACTCAAAGGGTTGAAACCAGGAGAAACGGCATTGCCGGAAAAAGAAAGAATAATAGAATTGCGAAAAAACAGAGCTAAATTACAGGAAATTGAAGAGAGTGGAGAGCTGGCTGAAATATTTTCTGCCCTAACAGCATCTGAACCATTATATGTAGATATTAAAAATGACCGAGATGAAGTTGAAACAAGAAAAATAGATAAGAAACAGCTTTCAATACCAATGTTAATGAAATATGCCAGAAGAATCTATCAAATACAGAATTTTATTGATCGAAATAAGATTATTAATCTTTGGGATGAAGAAAAATTTTCAGGTTGGATAGAATCAAGGAAAAATAATGAACAGAAATAAAATAATCTTTGTCTCAACATTTCCACCGAGGGAGTGCGGGATTGCGACTTATACCGAGTCCATTATTGATTCAATAAGAAAGAATCACACTGATATTGAATGCGAAGTCGTCGCTATTAATAACGGCAAAGATCTTAAGTATCCCAAAATTGTTAAAAAAACGATTGAACAAGAAGACGATAGAAGTTATGTTGCTGCTGCTAAATTCATAAACGAATCTGACGCAGCTGTTGTCTCCGTTCAACACGAATTTTGGATTTACGGTGGTTTTAATGGCCGCAAAATATTAGAATTTTTAAAAAATTTAAAAAAACCTGTAGTTTTAACGCTTCATTCGGTCCCGATTTCTTCGGAAAGGCCGTTTAAAATTGTTCCCGATCGGTTTAAAAGCAGAACCAAATTATTAAAAGAAATTTTTCCTTATGTAAGTGCAGTCGTTGTGCTGACCGATTCGGCTAAAGAATATTTATGCAAAAAGTTTTCCCTTGAAAATGATAAGATATTCATTTTGCCTCATGGTGCGCCGGCTTTGTCCGAGAAAGACCTTTTGCGTTATCGAAAAGAAAAGGAATCGCTTGGGCTGAATAAAGATGATTTTATTTTAACTTCTTTTGGGCTGATTTCTCCCAAAAAGGGATTGGAATATGTAATCAAAGCTTTGCCGGGCATTATTTCTAAAAAACCAAATCTTTCAATCAAATACATAATAGCTGGACAAATGAGGCCTAACAAATCAGAGAAATATCTTTTATATTTAAAACAACTGACAAAAAAATTAAAATTGGACAATAACGTAATTTTTGATAACCGATATCTTGAGGTCGAGGAAATTTTCCGGTATTTGTCAAATACTGACATTTATATAACTCCGTATTACAAGAAAGAACAGGCCAGTTCTGGAACTTTAAGTTATGCTTTGACGGCGGGATGCTGCATTGTCTCAACTCCTTATTTCTTTGCCCGCGATCTTATCGAAAAGCATGGGGTTGGCGAACTTGTAGATTTTAAAGATTTTTCTTCCATCACAAAAGTAGTTAATTCTTTAACTGCAAATCGGTCCAAAATATTTGATTATCAAAAAAAATCTTACGAATTAGGCCAATCAATCGAATTTTCAAAAGTAATTGATAATTTTATTAGTATTTTAAAAAAACAAAAAAATTTGAAAGGAAAATAATGAGAAATAATTTTGATCCGGCAATTTTTAAAGCTTATGACATTAGAGGAATTTATCCAAATCAAATTGATAATGATATTGCTTATGCAATGGGGCAAGGTTATGCCTCAGTCATAAAACCGGCAAAACCGGTCGTTATTGGATGTGATGTGCGTCTGCATTCAGAGGAATTAAAAGACGCAATGATTCAGGGGTTAGTTGATGCTGGCATTGACGTTGTTGATATAGGTTTGATTTCAACAGAAATGATTTATTTCGCTACTGGTTACTACGGTTACGGCGGCGGGATTCAGGTCACAGCTTCTCATAATCCGGCTGAATGGCATGGAGCAAAAATGGTGCGAGAAAAGGCAGAACCAATTTCTAGCGAAACTGGATTATTTGAAATCAGAGATTTCGTTGCTTCAGGTGAAAAGATTGTTTTTGATAAAAAAGGCACAATTACTAAGAAAAATGTGCTTGATGATTTTTGCAATTACGTATTGACTTGGATTGATGCAAAAAAAATTAATCCGTTAAAACTTGTCTATAATCCAAACTTTGGTTTTGAAGGAAAAGTGCTTAATCGAATTATGGAGATTAGCAAATTACCCCTTACATTAATTCCATTAAATGCTGAACCCGATGGTAATTTTCCAAAAGGTAGGCCTGACCCATTTGTTCCAGAGAATAGGGAAGAGACGATAGCGTTAATTAAGAAAGAAAAGCCAGATTTAGGCGTTGCTTGGGATGCAGATGCCGATAGAGTCTTTTTCTTTTTAGAAGATGGTAGATTTCTGGATTCATACTTTACGAATACGCTCTTAATAAAATATATGCTAGAGAAACATCCTGCATCTAAGGTTGTGTATGATCCGAGATATACTTGGGCGCTGATTGACACGACCAAAAATTCTGGTGGCACCCCAATTTTAGAGAGGGTTGGTCATGCTTTCATAAAGGCAAGGATGAGAAAAGAGGATGCAGTTTTTTCGGGCGAATCTAGTGGACATACTTATTATCGTGATTTTTGGTACGCCGATTCAGGTATTATTCCATTGCTCCAAATTCTAGAAATAATGTCTAAAGAAGGTAAGCCACTAACGACGTTATTGGCTGAAACTTTGAATAAATATTTTATAACAGGGGAAATTAATTTTACAACTGAAAAAGGCAAGGAAATAATGGCAAAAGCCGAGAATGAATACAGCGACAGTGAAATCAGCAAAATTGACGGAGTCTCTTGCGAATATTCTGATTGGCGATTTAATCTTCGTTGTTCGAATACAGAGCCATTATTGAGATTAAATTTAGAAGCAAAATCAGCGAAATTATTAGAAGAGAAGAAAAACGAAATCCTAAATTTCATCGAGAGCAATAAATAATGATTGCGCATTTGTCTGGTAAAATTTTATTTCATAAAGATGGGTTGGTAATTCTTGATGTTAGTGGTGTTGGATATAAGATCAATATTGCAAATAAGAAAGAACTTCAAGATGGGAAACAGGCTAATTATTTTATCCACCAACACTTAAGAGAAGACTCAAGTGATCTTTACGGTTTTGATTCATATGAAGAATTGAGTCTTTTTGAGCAGTTAATTTCTGTAAACGGAGTCGGTCCTAAGGTCGGCATGCTTATTATGTCGTCAGCAGAAGTTAATAAAATAGTTAGAGCTATTCTGAACGAAGACCTGACTTTTTTCCAGTCAATTTCGGGAATTGGTAAAAAAGTAGCCGCTAGAATAATCCTCGATTTGAAATCAAAAATAACCGGCATAGACAGCGAAGGCATATTTGGGAATCTAAATGATAGCAGCAACGAAGTTCTGGACGCATTGCAATCGCTCGGGTATAAAAACACTGAAATTATGAAACTTTTTCCTAAAATGCCAGTTGAGTGTTCAACAGCTGAAGCGAAAATAAAGTGGTTAATAAAAAATATCTCAAAATAACTTCAGCTCAGTGATTTGCTGATCTCTTCTTTTTGCTCTATAATACAATTGCTTTTAAAGGGAAAGCTTATTTTCTCATATGGATGAATTAGAACTAGAAAACTTAGAGACTGATATAACCGCAGATTCTATCGAAGAAGAAGAGGAATTTGAGTTTTCTCTTAGACCGAAGAGGTTCGAGGAATATATCGGTCAAGCAAAAATTAAAGATAATTTGATAATCTATATTCAGGCTGCCAAAAAGCGGGGCGAGCCAATTGAACACCTAATGCTATACGGTCCCCCAGGGTTAGGTAAGACTACGCTTTCAAATATTATTGCGAATGAAATGGGAGTTAATATTAGAGTTACCTCGGGTCCGGCTATTGAGAGAGCGGGAGACTTAGCTTCTATCTTAACAAACCTGTCAGAAGGTGATGTTCTTTTTATTGATGAGATTCATCGGCTTAATCGAAATGTAGAAGAGGTTCTGTATCCAGCGATGGAAGATTTTGCTATCGATTTGATTTTAGGAAAAGGGCCTTCTGCCAAGACGATGAGAATCGACTTGCCGAAATTCTCCCTAATCGGTGCTACTACTAAAATAGGGGCGCTTTCTTCTCCACTCCGAGATCGTTTTGGAGCCATTCATCGATTAGAATTTTACTCCGAAGAAGAGTTATCGAATATTATTAAAAGATCTTCACAAATTCTTAATGTTAAAATTGATAAATTTGGTGTAACAGAGATTGCTAAAAGGTCAAGGCGAACTCCAAGGATTGCAAACCGAATTTTAAAAAGAGTTCGAGACTATGCCGAAGTTAAGCATAATGGGTCTATAAATAAAGAAGTTGCGGATGAAGCTTTGACAAGAATAGACATTGATGAAATTGGGTTAGACCGAAATGATCGAGAATACCTTCTAACTATAATAGAAAAGTTTAATGGCGGTCCGGTTGGACTCGAAACTATTTCAGCTGCCACATCTGAAGATAGAGATACAATTGAAGATGTAATCGAACCTTACCTCTTACAACTCGGATTTATCAATAGAACACCGAAAGGCCGGGTGGCAACCGAGAGAGCGTATGAACACTTGGGAATAAAACAAGCTGACAAAGAACAGAATGGCTTGTTTGACAATTAGATTTCTAATCCGTAGAGCAAATTACAAATACAAAATCACAAGTTCCAAATAAATCTCAAATAATAATCCATAAAAGTTTAAACATTTGAATTTTGAGAATTATGATTTATTTAGGATTTATGATTTAGAATTTATTGCTTAATAAATAAGAATGTCTGTATCTAAACGAAAAATACTTATCCATGTTTGTTGTGCTGCCTGTGCTAGTTATGTTTTTTCTGAATTAGAAAAAGAAAATTTTCAAATTACCGCTTTTTTCTACAACCCTGAAATTCACGGAAAAGCCGAATATGAAAGACGCCTTTCTGATGTTATGACTTTGTGTGAAGAAAAAAACATTAAATTAATCGTTCCAGAATATAATATTCAAGATTTTTTTGCGCCGCTTCTTCCTTATCAGGATAAAAATTCTATTAAATTCATTTCGGACAAAAAAAGATATAGAAGAAAAAGATGTCAGTTATGCCTTTCTCTTTTGGTGAGGGAAGTAGTAAATAAAACCAGACAGCTCCATTTTAAATATTTTACCACCACTATGTTATGCTCGCCCTATAAAGATCATGATGAAATATGGAACATGTCGCTAGAGGCAGCTATTGCTAAAAAGTTGAATTTGTACTATAAGGACTTTAGGAAAGGATATTGGACTGGAAGAAATTTTGCCAGAACCCATGGGATAATGATTCCAAAATATTGCGGGTGCAATGATTCTTTAGAAGAAGGCAGGTTGGAATAACTGTGTTATTATAAAATTTATAATTCTTAATTTCTAACTTTAGATTAATTATTCATGCTTTATATACTGGTTTTTTACTTTATTTTTTTGATTGGGTTCATTGCATATAGTGCCGCCGGCATTTATCATTTATACCGGTTTGGTTATGTTGGTGATCTCACCAAACCTGCTATGTTGATTTATTCTTTTTTGTCTCTGGTAATTATTTTGATTTCATTAATTCTAGTAGCTCTCCGGGATTGGCCGGTAGGCTTTTAATTTTTTAAAAAAATGGCTTATAAGAAACTATTTCCAGCTCAAGAAGAATCAGAAAAAGTGTTTCTTCTAGTTAGAAGGCATTGGTTTACCTATGCTATTTTCTGGTTTTTTAGTTTTCTTATGTTGGTTCCGTCAGCAGGTGTTTTGGCCTACTGGTTTTATAATCCAGATATTTCATCGTTTGTCGGCAACATCATAATTTTGGGCGAAAGTGCATATTCCCTTTCTGTTTTAGCAGTTCTTCTATATGGATTCGTGGATTATTATCTTGATATTTACATTGTTACAGATCGAAGGTTGGTCGATATCAAACAAAACGGCTTTTTTCATAGAGAAATTTCAGAACTTTATTTACGTGAAGTTCAGGATGTAAAAGCAAAAGTTGATGGTTTCTTTCCAACAACATTGCATTATGGCCAAGTTATTATTCAAACTGCCGGAGAAATAGAAAACTTTATATTTGACAGTGTGCCCCATCCTTATGCAATCTCTAAAAAGATTATTGATTTACATGAGATGAGTGTGAGAAGAAGACCTAATGATAAGAAAAAAACCCTTAAGAACGAACAAGATGAGGATAAACTCTTGGAATCAAAAGGATTTCCAGTTGAAGCCAGATATCTTACAGACGATGAAACAGAAGCAGACGAGCCACAACCAGAAGAAGTTATGAAAAGGTATGAAAATTCTGATGATACAAAGAACATTGATACTAATATTCCCGAGAGTGTAACTGATGAAGGCCTTTTAGAAGAAGGCAAGCAGATAAACATTGAACAATAAAATGAGACTATCGGAATTCGATTATAAACTACCGGTGGAATTAATTGCTCAGTCCCCAATAGAACCCAGGGATTATTCGCGACTCCTTGTACTAAATAAAAGAAGCGGCAAAATCGAGCATCATAGTTTTTATGAAGTTTTAGATTACTTAAAAGCCGGAGACGTATTAGTCGTAAATAATTCAAAAGTTTTCCCGGCGAGAATTTTTGGTAAAAGAGTTGATACTGGTGGAAAAGTGGAACTTCTATTGCATAAAGCAACAGAAGATTCGACTTGGGAAGTAATCGGAAAAAATTTAAAGCCGAATACTGAGGTAGAATTTGACAACTCAAGTCTTAAGGGTTTTGTTAAAGAAAAACATGATGAGAGATATATTATCGAGTTTAATATTAAAGGTGAAGATTTTTTTAAAAAGATCGAGAAAATCGGCCAAACTCCGCTTCCTCCCTATATTAAGAAAAAGGCTGATAATAAGGATAAGAAAAGTTATCAGACGATTTATGCTAAGGACAGAGGCAGCGTTGCAGCACCAACGGCTGGCTTGCATTTTACCGAAAATCTTCTAAAAAAGGTAAGGGAAAAGGGGGTTGTAATAGCAGAGGTTACTTTGCATGTAGGTTTAGGCACTTTTACTCCAGTTAAGACGGAAGAGATAAAAGATCACAAAATTCATTCCGAATACTATAGTGTCAAAAAGGAAGAAATCGAAAAGATAATCGAAGCTAAAAAAAACGGTCGCAGAATTATCGCTGTAGGAACTACCACCACTCGGGTTTTGGAAACAATATTCTCTAAGAATAAGAAATTGACAACTGATTTACTGACAACTGACAACTTGCTCTCTGGTTGGACTAACATTTTTATCTACCCGGGCTATAAATTCAAATGCGTAGATGGGCTTATAACAAATTTTCATTTGCCGAAATCCACTCTATTAATGCTTATTTCTGCCTTTGCTGGCAGGGAAAAAATAAGTCTGGCCTACAAGGAAGCGATTTCTAAAAAATATCGCTTTTTCTCATACGGCGACGCAATGCTGATTATCGAAGATTAAACGCAATTTGACTTTAACTTTTCTTAATGTTCTGCGGGGTACTCTACTTATTGTAGAGAATATTAAGAATTGAACGTTCATGACAAAAGGAATTAAATTTTATCTTAAAGTTTTATTCAGCTTAATTGTTCTATTTATCACATTGTTTATTTTTACTAAGTCTGCTTTTGCATCAGTCGATCATCTACTAATAAATGAAATCTATCCCAATTCAAATACAGGGGGGATAGAATGGATTGAACTCTATAATCCTACTGAGTCTTTGGTCGATTTAACGAACTATGCTATTGAGGATGAAACAGCAAAACCAGAATCGATTAAACAATTTATTTCAATATTGCCAAATAGTTACTTAGTAATTGAAAAAGGAAAAGATTTTTCTTTTGGATTGAATAATGACGGCGATTCGGTTTTATTGAAAAATGGCGCTGATATTATCGATCAGGTAACTTACGGTAAACTTTTAGAAAATGCCAAGATTCCGCCTAAAGGGAAATCGATCACAAGATTAGAAGGAATCGACACAGATAATGATAACGCTGATTTCATTATCGTTCTTCCTTCCTCGGGTGAAAAATACACAAAGCCAATCTATTCAAATGATTTGAGCATAACTGAAATTTTACCTGGACCAAGTAACGGCAGTGAAAACGAATTTATTGAAATTTACAACAAAGGGAATCAACCTGTCGATCTAGCCGGATGGGAACTTGATGATGTGGAAGGCGGAAGCTCCCCCCATGTTATTTCGGAAGATACTATTATTTCGCCAATGAGTTATTTATTTTTTAAAAATATTGAAACAGGCATAATCCTGAATGACGATGGAGACTCAGCACGCTTAATTGATCCAAACGAAGAAATAAAAAGTATGATTTCTTATGATAAAGCGGTTAGGGGGCAAAGTTATTCTCTGTTTGATAACAAATGGCAGTGGATGGAAAAATCAACACCGGGAGAAAAAAATCAATTAGTGATAACAAAAGAAGATGCTGTTGTGGTCGGCATTATTAATATCGCTGATGCGCGAGAAAAAGAAAATGGAGAAGATGTTATGGTTACAGGCATTGTGACAGCTTTGCCCGGAGTGCTGTCATCGCAATATTTTTATATTCAAGATGGAACTGGCGGCATGCAAATTTACTGCTATGGCAAAACTTTTCCCACCCTTACCTTGGGAGATTCAATTTCTGTAACGGGCGAACTTTCACAGACGAATAACGAGAGAAGAATAAAAATAAGCGGCGCTGATAAAATCGTCATACTAAATCATACCGAGCCAATTAAACCAGCAGAAACTTCGATTGCTGATATTGGTGAAAAAAGTGAAGGTATGTATATTAAAACGGCTGGAATTGTTACTGAAACATCGGGAAATACATTTCATATTAGCGACGGACAGGCAAAAATCAAAGTTGTAATAAATAAATCTACAAAAATTGATAAACCAAAAATGAAAAAAGGCGATCAAGTTGAAGTGACTGGAATTGTTTCGCAATATAAAGACGAATACAGGATCTTGCCAATTGATCAAGATGATGTTAAAATAATTGCCGCAAAGGGTGAATTGCCTAGAGCAGGTAAGGATCAATTTATATACCCACTGATCAGTTTGTTTTTATTACTATTATGGAATATATTTCTAAAAGCGAAGAAGAAACTTATAAAATTGCCTCCGATTTAGCGAAAAAGATAAAACCGGGAGATGTTTTTGCTTTGGAGGGCGATTTAGGGAGCGGTAAAACCACTTTCATTAAAGGATTCGCCAAAGCTTTAGGGATCACAAATGAAATTACCAGCCCAACATTTGTTTTATTGAAACGTTACAATATTCCGCATTCGATTGTTGGTATAAAAGACTTAATCCATATAGATTGTTATAGAATGAGCTCTCTTGAGGATGCTCACTCGATTGGTATAAATGAATTATTAGAAGATAAAGATTCAATCATTTTATTGGAATGGCCAAGCAAAATAAGGGAAATTTTACCCTTAAGAACAATCAGACTGACGTTTGAATATATAAACGATAGGGAAAGAAAGATATCAGTGGATCAAAAATTTATGGAAAGGAAATAAATGTTTCTAGCAATTGACGCAGCAGATGCTGTTAAAACAAGACTTTATTTATTGGACAATAATTTTGTGTTGAATAAAAAAGTTGAAAATGAGAGACGGCATAATTTATCAGAGAAACTACTTGATGATGTCGATAAATTATTGAAATCTGGTGGTGCAAATAAGAAGTCAATACTGGGCATTTTTGTTCACAGAGGGCCTGGGTCATATACAGGTTTAAGGATTGGTTTGTCTACCGCCAACTTTATTGCCTATTCTCTTAATGTTCCGATAGTTGGCTATGAAGGCGATATTGAAAATGATAATATTATAAATAAGTTAAGAGCAGCATTAGAGAGACAGGGCTATGGGTTTAAGGCTTCGGTTGTTCCTTTTTACAAAATGCCGCCTCATATTACAAAGAATAAGTCTTGCTTAACCTAGTATGCTTTTGCTAAAATTAGTCTATTGAAAATTAAAAGCAAAACAAAAATGAGTTTCATTAAATCTGTTAACCATGCGGCTAAAAAAGAGAGAACTAATAATAAAAAACCTTTCCATAAACGAAAAGGTTGGAAGGTGTTTTTTTTAGTGCTTGGTACTTTTTTAATTTTAATCGCGTCGCTTTTTGCATACGTATATAAAACTGGTTCCAAAATTTTTGATAATCAGTTTAGTCAGGGGTCGTCTTTGGCCCGAGCTATTAAAGGTGAAAATCTTGACGGTGAAGCGGATGGAAGAGTAAACATCCTATTGATGGGCAGAGGCGGTGATAATCATCCAGGCGGACTTCTAACAGATTCTATGATGGTGGCGAGTATTAATATTAAAGAAAAGAAAATGGCGATAATTTCAGTGCCAAGAGATCTTTTGGTTCCGATTAAAGATCATGGACAAGACAAACTCAATTCAGCCTTTGCATATGGATATAAAGATTATTTAGATAAGAGTTGCAAGAAGAAAAAACAAGCTGACTGTAACGATGATGCTTTAGCGTCAGGCTCACAATTGGCAAAAGACACTATTTCAAATGTGCTCGGGATTCCTATTCAATACTATGTGATGATGGATTTTGAAGGATTCAAACAAATAGTCGATAAAATAGGGGGTATTGACGTTTATGTTGATAGGGCCATATATGATCCGCTTTATCCTGATAAGACTATGCAGGGATATGAGACTTTCACTATTAAGGCGGGAGAGCAGCATATGAACGGTGAAACTGCTCTAAAGTACTCTCGTTCTCGAGAAACCACTTCTGACTTTGATAGATCGAGACGGCAACAGCAAGTAATTGCTGCCGTTAAAGCCCAAACATTGCAAGCGGGAGTGTTGGCTAATCCTAAAAAAGTGCTTGATTTGATAACTATTATTGGAGATCATCTGAGGACTAATTTTCAGCCGTCAGAAATAAAACTTTTAGCTGATTTAGTAAAAAATCTTGATCAGGGGAATATTATTTCGAAAGTACTGTCCAGTGGTGCCGGCGGTTACTTAATGGATGATTCTAGTACTGGAACTTATTATTTAAGACCTAAAACAGGAAACTTCAGCGAGATACAAAATATGGTTAAAAATATTTTTTCTAACACAACAGAGAATCAAGCGTCCTTAAGGGTTGAAATTTTAAACGCTTCAAAAACTCCAGGTCTTGCTTCCAAAGTGGCTTCTGAGCTGAAAGACACTCAATTTGAAATTATAGCTGTTAAAAATTCGAATGACAAAATTAAAAACACTGTGATTTATGATTATAGCAATGGTTCCAACAAGACGGCTCTTGATTTTCTGAAAAATAAATATGAGGCCGAAGTCATCAAGAAAACCAATAGCGTGAACAGCAGTGTTGACATAACTATTGTTATCGGAGATGATTTTAGCGTTAGCTCAGATAAGTCAGAGATTTCTAAACGCTAAAAGTGGCTATTTTATATAACAAAATAAGCAGAAAATTTTTACTCTGCCTCATAATTATGTGGGGACTTGTTTATTTTTGGCAACTCAATCAAAATTCTTTTACAAGAATGTTTATTATTGGGTTTGGCATAATCGCATTAATTTTAACGTTAATAGAAACAGCGCCAATATTTTTATTAATTTATCTTTCTTTCACCACTGCTTATGCGTTTTACGGATTTTTGTTTCAGTATAATTTGCCAATTTGGTTGATAATGCTAGGGCTCCTTCTGGTCTTTGGGTACGTTTATCTTTATGTTGAGCAGAAGATTGGAATTTTGGGCAATAAGAGACTAATTTACTTGGTTTTGTTCTGTATTATCAACTTGGAAATATTTCTCAGCTTAAGTTACTATTTGATTAATCCTCTTAGTAAGAGTCTGATAATATCTATCATTAGCTATTTATTCGTCGGTTTTTCATATACTATCTTAGCCAAGCACACTGGAAAACTATCTACTTATGTCATGATTGCAATTTTGGTGATCACAATGGTGTTCATATCTTCGCCATGGGGGGGAGCGATTTGATTTTATATGATTGTCTAGTATACTAAAGTTATTATATGGAGAAAAAATGGAAAAATTTTCGAGTATTTTAAAAAATGAAAAGATTAAAAATTCAGTCAGTGCGTTTTTTAGCAAGATTAAATTTATTTTTGAAGTAATAAAAGCAAAAACAATAAGTTTTTTTGGGAATGAAAAATTAAATAATTTCTTTGCCTCAAAACTAATGAAAAGAATTGGGTTAGTTTTGGTCATATTAGTCGCTTTGCTTCAAATTGTGTTTGGAGTCTTAATTTACGGATTTAAATCAGAAGATAAAGCGACAAGAATAGTTACAAAAGTTATTCCGTTTCCTATCGCTGTGGCAAACCAAGATTTTATCACTTATGGAGATTATCTTCATGAGAAAGACTACATACATCATTTCTATAAAGCGACTGAACAAAACACAGTAGATTTTGCGGAAATTGACAAGCAAATCACTGACCAGTTAATTGAGAATAAATTGATAGGTTTTCAGGCGCTTATAAATAAATCGAGGGTAAGTAAAAAGAATGTTGATACTGCTGTACAGGGCATAGTTGATCAGAACGGCGGGCAAGAGAAAGTAGACAAAGTTCTATCTGATTTATACGGATTAGACTTAAAACAATTCAAAGTTCTGGTAAAATCCCAAATGATTAGAGATAAATTAGACCAGGATTTAATAGCCAGGGCAACAGTAAGCCATATCTTAGTTCGAATTGACAAAAATGCTCCAGATGACAAAGTTGCAGAAGCCAAAACAAAAATTACCGGTTATCTGAACGAAATAAAAGGCGGCTTGAATTTTGCAGAAGCCGCAAAAAAATACTCTGAAGACACTGGCAGCGCAGACCAAGGTGGATCGCTTGAACCATTCGCAGCAGGCGAGATGGTTCCAGAGTTTTCAGATGCAGCATTTGCAACAAAAGTCGGTGAAATTTCCGAACCGGTGAGAAGCGAGTTTGGGTGGCATATTATTAAAGTCGAGAAGAAAACCGGAAAAATTCAAAAATCTTTTGGTGATTGGTTGAGTAATTTAGAAAAGAAAAGTTTGATCTTAAAGTTTATTAAATAGTATGAAAAAGATCATTTTAACTGCTTTAGCACTATTGGCAATTGGATTTGCAATGTTTGGGGTGGTTAAATGGCAAAAACATACCGCTAAAGAGCCTGTTCGGCAGGAAAAAGAAATAAGATAGGGATAAAAAAATACCTCTAATAACAAGAGGTATTTTTTAATTAAGTGATTGATTTTTAGATGTAACTAATATTTTAATCAACCCAAGCATTCTCTATGGATTCAACCTTGACTGGTATTTTTTGTAATGAATTACAAAAAATACTTTTTCTTTTGTTTCTTTTTATTGTATTTAGGAATGAAAGATAATATTATTTGCGTCATTATACAACAGTGCCTTCGGGCATAAAACATTCTACACGCACGGAGGAAGAAAGTGTCTAGTGAAGAACGGAGAGAAACGGATTTCAATTCAGAATCCAAACCGGCTGAGATCACGGTACTTGATGTGTTGGGTGACATCAAGGTCATGAAGTTTGGTGAGGGTTTCATGGATCTCAGCACATCCGAAGCGATCAAACAGAGCTTTGAGAAACATTATTACAAAGAAGCCAAGTTTCTGTTCGATCTAAACAATGTTTCTTTCATGGATTCAGAGGGAATAAAGTCTATTCTGGCGTGTATCAGAGTCATTAGAGCAGCGAGAAGTTCTGCTGCAATCGTATGCAGCAGAAGGAGCAAGCCATTTAGAGCATTGAAATTATCCGGAATAGTTGAAACTCTTCCTGTGTTCGAAGATATCCAGCAGGGTATTGAGAACTTGGAGTAGCTTGGGGCTTCTCAAACCGTCTCCCCTCGACATATGAGGGGAGAGGGGCTTTAGCTGATATTTTTTGCAAAAACAGCTATGTTAGATAAATAGGGTAAAATCGAAAGATTTACCCTATTTATCTAACAAAAAACCATACGAAAGAGAAATTAAAATAGTTATAAAGTTTGCTTAATATGGAATTGTTAGTTTTCTTATTGTTTCTATCGTTAGAGATTGTTAGAATATAGATAAATAATCAAAAGGAGACTTATGAAAAAAATATTTGCTTTTTTAATTGCATTTTTTGTTTTAATTCCGACAATTGTATTGGCAGCCGAGTTTAAAATTCCAACAGAAACAAATACTAACGCAGAGGTAATTTTAGGAAAAAATGAAACGGCTAAAAACCTATATGCTGCGGGTGGTTTAATTAATCTAGACGGAAAGATATTGAGCGATCTTGTTGCAGCTGGAGGAACTATTAATTTAAACAGTGATGTAGAAAATGATCTCGCAGCGGTTGGCGGTACTTTAAATATTAAAGGAAATATAGGCAAGAATGCTCGATTGGCTGCGGGTAATATTTATGTAAATGGAAAAATTGGAGAAGATCTAGTTGTTGGCGGCAATTTAATTAATATCAATAAGAATGCTGAAATAACCGGTGATTTTATCGGGGCTGGAAGCGTAGTAAATACTAATGGTAAAGTTCTCGGCAAATCATATATTTCAGGTAACAATATTACTCTTAATGGCGAATTGGATGGCGACGTCGTTATTAAAAATGTAAACCATTTAACTTTGGGCAATGAGGCGAAAATAAATGGTAAACTGTCTTATTCTTCTCCGAATGAAGCGGATATATCAAGTAGAGCAAGCGTTTCTGGGGGCGTTGAGTTTAATAAAATAAATGAATCTAAGTACAAATGGGAAACACTAAAAATTACTCAAGTTTTATACAGTATTTTAATATCGTTCATTACCATTATGGTCCTCATATCTATTTTCCCGAAATACGCAAGACTGGCAGTGGAAAGTATACCTAAGAATTATTGGCCTAAAATTGGTTGGGGCTTGTTCGGTCTAGTCGTGGTTCCAATCGCCACAATATTTTTGTTTGCAACTATGATCGGAGTGAAACTGGCGTTCATTGTCATTCTCCTTTTTGCATTACTTCTCTTAGTAGCGTCTCTAGTTTCTCCGTTGATATTGGGAAGCTATCTTCTTAAATTCCTAAAAAAAGATAAAGAACTTGTCATTGATTGGCGATCTGTCCTCATCGGAGTAGTTGCTCTTTCGGTACTTGGTTTTATACCAATAATTGGTTGGATAGTTATAATGCTGTTGTTCTCACTCTCATTCGGGCTTTTGGGACTTTCAATTTGGGAATTTATTACTAAGCCGCAAAAGTGATTAGCCGTTGAGGTTATTTTAATTTTTTTGTCCAATCTACTAAATTCTGCAGCAAAACTATAATTTTTTCTCTTATTTCATTGTCGGTCAGGTTGCCGTTCTGATCAAATTTTCCATTTGCACGGGAAACAAAAAGTTCGTTATTGATTGGAAACATATTAGTAAAGATAAAGGTTTGCCTTAAGTGTGTCTGAGCCCTAATTGTACCGAAACCTCCTATGGAAGCGCCCATAATGGCAACTGGTTTTTTATCCCAAGAATTGTTTCCATAAGGGCGGGATCCCCAATCTATTACATTTTTTAATACTCCAGGGATTGAGTAATTGTACTCAGGCGTAACAAGCAAAATTGCATCCGATTCTTTAATTTTATTTTTCAGATTGATTACAGATTTTGGTAAATTAAGCTCTAAGTCTTGATTGAATAATGGAATGTCTTTAATATCAAAAATATTTATTTCGACATCTTTCGGTGCTAGTCTTAATGCTTCCTTTAAAAGCATTTTATTATATGAACCTTTTCTCAAGCTGCCGGCGACTCCCAATATCTTAATTTTTTGATTTTCCATAAGGTGAAGTTTAGATTTAACTTAGAAAAAATTAATTATATAAATTTACAAAGCGTCTAAAAACCGCTTTGTTTTCCCTCTTTCTCTGATGGCCTTCTTTGCAGATCCTTCTAACTCATCCAGTTTATTTTTAAGATAATTTTGATCTAATATTTCAGCAAGCGAGAAAAGGTCTTTTTTCGCTTCTGTAATTTTATTTTGAATTATCGCACAAATTTCTAGGATGGTCTTTCCCCAAAAAAGCTTTCTCAGCTTGACCAGATCCTTTGGAAGATCGGCCTTTTTACCATTTTTGTTTTCAAAATCCCTAAGCAGAGCTTCTCCTGCATAATTGATTTGTCCTCGTATCAAATCCTCTTCCCAATCGTGCGCATCATCATTTAATTGCCTTGCGGTCAGATAATTTTGATAAAAAGAAAGTAAATTTTGAAACTCTTTACTTTCGGGAGAAAAACCAAGCTTGGTCATAATTGATAGGGGCCCAAGACAATGAGCTATGGATTTATCGGCGACAAACTCAACATTTGGATAAATATTTTTTTTAGGAAAGCCTGTTTTCTGATTAAACCGAGCGTATCTAAATTCATAGAAATTAGCGTAATCCACCTTGTCCATGAATTTTTGAAAGATAGAACGAAAGTCCGGGTTGTTCTTGCAGAATAATTTTTCTAATTCCCGATTGCAGATTATGGCTAAAGAAAGTTTATCTAAATCTTTTTTTTCATCAATAATATTGTCAAAAATTGTGTAAGACAGCCAACCAAATATTCCGGCAACAGCAGTATCAAGCAAAAAACTTTCGTTTTTTTTAATAAAAAATTTCTTTTTAAGGGAGTCCATGAATAAATACGGGTGAATAATGATTTGTCCGTCTTGATCAGACTGTACGACTTTATTTAAAAAACTATCGAATTGTTTTGTTAAATCATCATCAAATCTATATTGGGAGTCGCCGCCAGCATGGCTAACAACCTTTTGTTTTAAAATTGATAGGTTATCATATTTTGTCATACTTTTTTTACTGGGCTGTAAACTTTCATATTTTGTTATTAACTCCACAGCTAAAGCTGCAGTAAAAGCCTCCGACCCAGAAAATCTTTTATTTTTTTCATATGTTTGTTCGAGAATAAATGTATATGTTCCAAAAGATCCATTTTTCTTTTGATTCTTCAATAAATAGTCGATATTATTTTCGACCATACTATGTTTTTCGCCAATATTTAGCAAAGAGATCCCAAGAAGGGCGCATTCCAGAGAATTTTCAAAAGGTTTAGAATTTTCTTTTTTAAGAATCTGAGCAAGCTTCTTTTTTAATTTACCTCTATAAAACCTGGAGATAAAATATAGAGTTGAATAATCAGGATAATAGGTTGAGGCAAAGTTATTATTGACAATCGCTTTTTCAATTAAATCATCTATACTCGGAAGTCTTATTCCAAGTATAGAGAGAAATAATCCGATATTGGAATTAACAGCCAAGTCCACGTCTTTCCATTTTGGATCAGCGTCTTTTGGTACAATCCAAGTAAAATAAGGTCCGCCTTCTTTGGACTCTGAATTTATCAATACCTTGGTAATGCTTGCTAGTTCCTCTTCATTTATCAGGTTTCGGTTTACAGAAAGCAAAGCAGAAAAAGCGCAGGAAGTATCATCCAAGTCGTCAGGGCAAGATTCAGTTTTATATTTAATAAAACACTTAGCCCAATAGTTATAAGTTCCAAGTTTACTTTTTTCTGACAATAAAAAATTACAAGCCTTATCCTTAGGAAGTAGGGATTTTGGATTATCAACTTGAGAAATGCAATATAGAATTAATGAAGTGTAAAAGGTCGTGATAAATTTTTTAGGATGAGTAAGTTTAAAACTCTTCGAAGATTGACTGTAAAAGGATCCATTGTCGTTTTGCTGCCAAGCGATGAATCGAATGCCTTTTAGTATTGCATCGTTAATATTCTTTTCATTAAACATCGTACTTCATCTTTAAAGTGTTTGGGGTATAGTAATAATAAATTCAGTACCTTCTCCGGATTGGCTTTTTACCTGAATCTTGCCTGCGAAATCAGATTCAACTATGTCTTTACACATAGATAGGCCAATGCCTGAGTTACCCAAATGTTTTTTAGTGCTATAAAATGGTTCAAAAATATTTTTCCTAACTTTTTCCGGTATCCCAAAGGCGTTGTCCGTAATTTTGATCACTACATTATTTTTTTCGCTGTAGAACTTAATAACAATTTTTTTACTTACATCGCCAGCTATCTTATCTTTTTGTTGCTCATAAGCCTCAACGGCATTTAACACCAGATTGGAAATTAACTGTGAAAATCTAGTTTTATTGCCAATCAGTTTAATGTCGTTCTTATCTTGGAATACTAAATTTACTCCCGCTTGTCTTGCTTTGTAACCACAGACTAATCCAATATTTTTAAGTTCATCGGTAATTGAAAATGAATCTTTGGCTATCATGTCTTTAGAATAATTTAAAGTTGAGTCAATTAGTTTTCGCATATTCTCGGCTGCAAATGTTGTTTCTTGAAGATAGTTTTTTATCTTAGTTGTGTCCTTTTCTTTTTTGGCTTGGTTAAGATTTAGAGATAAAGCAGTCAACGGATTCACTAAATCATGAAACAATCCTTGAGCTAACCGCCCAAATTCAGCTAATTTAGAAAGCTCCGCTAATCTATCTATTTGTTCGGTTCGCAATTCTGCTGTTCTTTCTTTAACTTTTTCTTCTAACATATCCCGTTCTTTTTTGAGTAACTTTTTCGATTCTTCGAGGCGAAGAATGTAGTTATTAATTTCACGATTGAATAACCATGAAATAAGAACGATTATAATTAAAATGATCAGCAAAGAGACGGTATCTTGAAGAGGAAAACTTTCTACTTTCCACGCTAAATTAGGATGAAAAATCAATTTGTCTTGGCCTATGGCTAATAATAAAATCGCAGCAAAAAGAATGAATGCTGCAACAAGATAATATTTGCCCTTAAATATCATTGAAGACAATACGATATAAAAAAACATCAGCAATAAGGCGAATGGGTTTTCGATGCCTGAAACGATGATTATATAGGCTGTGCAAGACAGAAGCAGTAAGAGAAAACAATGTCCTACTATTTTGGAATATTTAGAGTGAAGCATTCTTAAGCCAACAAAGAGTAAAATAATTATCGCAAAATGCAATAATGGAGGACCGCCGTCATAATTTTGTGGAGAAGAATATTTATCTATTAGAATATTGATGAACGATAAAATTGCAACTACTAAAAACCCGCTCAAGATTATGTGCATAACATAATCAACCCTATTTTTAGGTCTATGCAAAATAAAAGAAAATCGGCGTTTAAATGTTTTATACATTTTACTCCATCAATTGAGTTGACTTAATTATTAGAGGCATCGCTCAACTCGTATGTGCTATGCAGCAATGCCTCTAAATAATACATCTTAATAAAACTTTAATACTAGTTTAAAGTTTTAAAATTCTGTGACTATGACAAGCTAGACCAAAAAACAAGCGGATCACTTGCATGCTTTACAGCCACTTCTTCTGCGGCTTTTTTTGATCTCGCTTCCTTGTTGGTAAGCATCTGCGCCATTATTTCTACCATAACTCCTCCTTATATTATTTTTTCGACCCAAAATAATAATTATTGACAGAATTACCAATAGAACGATATATGGATAGCCAACCCTAACCTTATCTTAAATTTTAGCCTTCATTATCTTAAGAATAGATTAAGAAAAGTTAAATTTATTTAGCGATATCAATTTTATACCCTCTACCTGGAACAGTTTGTATTAACCGTTTCATTCCGGGCAGATCAATTTTACGCCGAACATTGGAGACATGAGCTTCGATTGTATTTGAGAATAAATCGGCGTTCATATCCCAAACATGTTCTAATATGAGCCCTCTTGAAAGTACTGCCCCCTGATTTCTGAGGAGATATTCAAGAAGCATAAATTCTTTTAAAGTCAGATATATTTCTTTATTGCCTCGTTTGACAAGATTCTTTTTAGTGTCAACTGATAAGTTATCTATAGATAAAATGTCTTGTTTTAAATCGTTGGATCTACGAAGAAGCGCCCTCATTCTAGCTAGAAGCTCTTCCAGCGAAAAAGGTTTTGAAAGATAGTCATCGGCTCCAGAGTTCAACAAATCGGCCTTAGTATGCGGTTCTCCTTGAACAGACAAAATAATTACCGGAGTGTTTATTTGGTCTTTTCTTATTTCTTCACATATAGTTTGGCCGTTTTTCCCAGGCAGGGAGTAGTCCAAAATTATAAGATCGTAACCATTAGTTCTGGCTGCAAAAGAACCTGATTCGCCATCATTTTTTATGTCAACCTCAAAGCATTCATTCTCCAATGAGGTTTTTAAAAACTTTGCGATATTTTTGTCGTCATCGACTACCAAAATTTTCATTTTTCATAATTCCATTAATAGTCAAATATTTATGGTCATTATATCACACTTCTAATAAAAAAAATGTTTTTGGGACTTCATTTTTCGTTCATAAAAAATTTAACTTTTCTTAATCTTGTTTAGATATAATGCTCTTCTTTCAAAAAATAATTATTACGAGGCATAGTAATGGAGAAAGAATCAATTGAGCAATCAATCATTTGGAATAATGGTCTTTGTCGGGAGTTTGCAAAAGCAGTTCACGATATTATCAAAGCCCATAAAATTTCACATGATGAATATGATTTAGAGCATATCGCTCTGGAAATAATTAGACTGCATAAAGAAATATTTGATGCAGACCATTTTAATGACTAACTTATTAAAGTGACTCTGTTTTGGTTGACATTTGTACTCACCAGTAAATATACTTTAAGAAGTTTATTTTTGTTAAAGGAGGGTTATGGCTTGTTTTTTAGCGCCGGCTGCTACGGCGATTGTTACTACTGCAGCGAATAAGAAGATTCCGAAGCACTATCATATGGATTGGCTTTTGGCGATGCAGTGGGGTGGGGTCGTGATGTTAATTATCGATCATATTGCTAACAAAGAGATTGTTCCTTACTTTCCATTCTTTACTGCTGGCTGGAGCAAGATTTGGCCGGAGATTTTAAAAAACGGAGTGCCAATGACAGTAGGAGTTTTCGTCTTATGGTTTACAGCAATCCAAATCTCTTGGCTTATCGAGAAAAAGAAACTAAAAATTTCACAAGCTAACGCTTAAATTTATTTTATTGATTTAATGCGATAATATTTTTGTTTCAGGGAGAGCCTGCCAATTTTTGATTAAATCTTGTTTCATTTACTTAAAAAATAAATTTCAAAACCATAAAAACTGTGTATGAGGGCCAAAACTAAAATAATTTTCCAAATCACCTTTGTGTGGATCCAAAATGGAACTTTCAGAATTTTCGTACCAATCAAAATCTGGGTGATGACAAAAAGAAAAGTCAGCATACCCAGCCAGATGTGGACCGGTTTATTAAAAATTAGTGGATCAGGTAAAATCATTTTGGCCTCCTACATTTATTGAACAATAATTGTGCCCTTCATCGAAGAATGGATGCTGCAATGATAATTATATGTTCCTGGTTCGGTAATCGTAACAGCGGTCGTTTTACCAGATGAAACACTTTGATCAAATTTGCCATTGTCGGCCGTTACAGTGTGATTGGTCCCATCATTGTTGGTAAAAGTAATGCTAGAGCCAGCCTTAACTGTGATACTTGCTGGATCAAATGAAAAGTTGCTAATGTTAATACTATTTGTCGAGACCGAACTGCTGCTACTGTTCGTTGATTGATTGGGCTTACTATAACTGCTCTTATAGATGTAATATCCCCCAACAGCTAAAATAGCGATCACAACTACCACGATAAAAATTTTCATGTTATTTCCCTTTTAATATATTGCATATACATTATCTACCTTTTTACGTAACATAGATAGCAGTTCGGTCTCGACA
>JAMCZZ010000043.1:1944-12253 GCA_023484645.1 Patescibacteria group bacterium | reverse complement strand
CAAGGGTTAAAGTTAATCCGGGCAGCAGCAATAATGGATATCCTTATGGATACTGTACTTACTATGTCGCTTCGAGGCGGTTTGTCCCTTCTTCTTGGGGTGACGCAAAACGCTGGCTTGATTCTGCGAGTAGAGCAGGCTACCAAACCGGTTCAACGCCTGCTGCAGGTGCTATTGTGGTAACCAGAGAGTCTTGGTGGGGCCATGTTGCTTATGTTGAGAGTGTCGACGGTAACGAAATCACCATTTCTGAAATGAACGCCAGAGGCTGGGGTGTTACCAGCCGAAGAACAATTTCTGCTCAAGGAGGCGTGGTAAGAGGATATATATACTAAGCTAAACCTGCCTGCCGGTAGGCAGAGCTTAGATTACAAAATCCTAAATCCTAATTTCTAAATAAATCACAAATCTCAAATATTCAAATAAAATCCCTAGCGCAAGCGGGGATTTTATGTTATTATTATTTAGAAATTGATCTTCCTTATTCATAATTCATGATTCCAACCAATGTTTATTGACGAAGCGGAAATTTATATAAGAGCGGGGAAAGGCGGCGACGGAGCCGTTTCTTTTCGACGTGAGAAATATGTGCCCAAAGGCGGCCCGGACGGCGGAGACGGTGGAAATGGCGGCGATATTATCGTTTTAGTTGATAATCATTGCCATGGGTTGGTTCAGTACAATCGAGAAAAACGTTTTTTGGCTAAGAACGGCCAGCCGGGGATGGGAAGCAACAAACACGGCAAAAATGGAGAAGATTTGATTCTGCGCGTTCCGTCTGGCACTCAAATTTACCATGACGACAAGCTCATGATCGACCTTATCGAAGAAGGGAAGAATGTAGTTTTAGCAAAAGGAGGAATAGGCGGCTGGGGCAACCAGCATTTTGCAACATCGATTAAACAAGCACCGAAATGGTCAAAAAAAGGCCTAAAGGGTGAATCCAAAAAACTTCGTTTAGAACTAAAAACAATTGCAGATGCTGGATTGATTGGTCTTCCAAACGCTGGCAAATCGACACTTCTCTCAGTTCTTTCGAACGCTCGGCCCAAAATTGCCGATTATCCGTTTACAACACTAGAACCGAATCTTGGAGTTATGAAAAATATTGATAAGAATATTATAATTGCCGATATTCCAGGACTAATTGAAGGTGCAGCAGAGGGTCGAGGATTGGGAGATAAATTTTTGAAGCATGTTGAGCGGACAAAAATATTAGTTCATCTGATTGATGCCAATTCGGATGATATTGTTCGCGATTATAAAACTATTAGAAATGAACTAAAACTTTTTTCAAAAGAGCTTATCAAAAAACCAGAGATTGTTGTTATAAATAAATCAGATACTCTTCTTGAGGAAGAACTTGCAGAAAAAGTGAAAGCTTTGCAAAAGATTAAAGCTAAGCCAATACTAATATCTGCAGCCACTAATAAAAACCTCGATCAGCTAATAGAGGCCATCAAGAAACAGATCTGACATTTTAAACTAGTTAAAGATATCGAAAAGCCGTCACTTAAAAATATCTTAGAAATTGAAACGGCCGTTGTAATTTCTAAGATATTTTTAAATATGTAAGGCATAAACGTGAAGAGACCGCCCCCTAGGGGGCGGTCTCGGCCGTATTCTAAGATTGAGTTCTAGTTAGGCTAACTGTTGTCGCCTCGTCTCCATGCTGGTATATTACCCGTGATCCATTCTCCTCCTTCGTCATCAATGCGAATAAGCTCACTTGTAAGCTCAGCTTCTTTTTCCATGATTTCTTGGCCGGCTGGACCCAGAACGATCTTATGCATCCACGACCCTAGGAGCGTATTGCGAAGTCGCTCTATTTCTCGATCTTGCCCCATATCTTCTTCTAGATTAACCTTTTTGAGGTCTAATCTTTTAAGGAAGAATCGACGCACTGAGCACCAGATACGCCATGGGCCTATAAGGTCAAAAAGAGCTCCAGCGATAATATCACGTATCACCTCTCGTCTTGTCGGATTATGCATCTCTCGTGCAAATCGGTCTGACTCTCCGTGTCCGATCTCGCGCACATACTGACGAATCAAGCCGCGGACCTTGCCCGTGATCTCTATATTGCCTTCCTGTATGATCACACAGCAAAGCCTCAGTTTGTCGGCCGATCTCTCGGCGTCATCTAGATGGCAAATGGCTAACTTCCAAGCAGCGTTCAGAACTTCTTGAGATGATGGAGCTGGCGGGTCTTTGATCTCCTGTTGGTAATGAACCAAGGCTCCAATAAACCGCTCGATCGAACCTGAAAAACAGAGGGTTCTAACGTTGTCGACAAGGATATTAATTCCCTCTGTCGTTAGATTAAGACCATTTGAGTCGTCGCTTTCCAGCAGTCGATGAAAGTATGTCGTTCCATAGTCGTCATTTGGGACGCCTACTCCCATCTTAATACCTCTGACCAGTGTCCTGATGCTTTCTTCGCTTGTGATGTCCAATCTAGTTCTCCTTTGCCTTGCGATAAGGCGGGTAATCTGAGGCGCGATTGCCTCTATGGTTTGGAAAGGTGCGATACCTTCAAAACCGTATTCAGACTACCATATTTCTTAATTTAGTCAAATTTTTAAATATATTCAATTATACGGATTCTAATATACGGATTCTAAGCGATCGCGTGTATATAATATAAGTTAGCTAGAAAGTTAAAGCGTAATATAGTCATCCTGAATGAAATGAAGGATCTAGGGCTTACAGTTTGAGCTTGAAATAAATTAATAATCCCTCACTAGAACCTGTCCTGAGCTTGTCGAAGGATTCTTCGTTTACACTCAGAATGACCGCTAAATTGGTTTGGAAGTTAAAATTTGCCATATTGACATATAAATCTATTGTTTCTATAATTGGAAATGTATAGATACTAAGTTTTCCGGCAACGGAGTTGACAAGCTCATTTTCTTGTGCTATTATACTTTTTGTATAGACAATTAGTTAAATATTTTAGGCCTTTGATGCGTTCTAGCTGTAGTTTCTAACAAAAACTTATTACCCCCAGTGAATTGGGGAATTTTTGTTGTAATTGCAAGTATCTTAGGGGAACATTTATCGGTTTAAGTGAATTCGAACAAATATTTGAGTAGATAAAACTATAGGAGAGAAATGCCCAAAAAGATCAATGATCAAGCCAGAATTTTGCCTCGACCGGTTGAGTCGTGGGAAGCGCTTCCAAACCTTGTCGAAATTCAAACTAAGTCATATGACTGGTTTTTTAAGGAGGGATTAAGAGAGCTTTTCGATGAGATTTCTCCTATCGAAGATTTTACGGGAGAACTTTATTCTTTAACTTTTGGTAATTATTACCTAGAAAAGCCTAAAGTTGATGAAAAAACCGCAAGAGAAAAGAATTTAACATACAAAGCTCCGTTGCGCGTTAAAGTTTCGCTTCTTAATAAAAAAACAAAGGAAATTAAAGACGGGGAAGTATTTTTGGGCGATTTTCCTCTTATGACCGAGTGTGGGACCTTTATTATAAATGGCGTTGAAAGAGTTGTTGTTTCTCAGATCGTTAGATCTTACGGTGTTCTATTCACCGCTGATAAAGTTAACGGTGAAAATTATTTTGGTGCAAAAGTCATTCCTTCTAGAGGCGCTTGGCTTGAGATTGAAACGAACTCAAAAGGCATAATTTCAGTTAAAGTTGACCGAAAAAGAAGAATTCCTATTACTACATTTCTTCGATCTCTTGGCCTGGGCGATGATTCAGAAATTAAGGCTTTATTTGCCGATGTTGATGACAATGAGGAATTAAAATATATTGATGCAACTTTAGCTAAAGATCCAGCCAGCAACTATGAAGAAGGACTTGTTGAGACATACAAGAGAATACGGCCAGGCGACTTGGCTACAGCAGAATCTGCCAAACAGTTTATTGAAGCAATGTTCTTCAATCCAAAAAGATATGATCTCGGAAGAG
The DNA here is from genome assembly GCA_023484645.1 of Patescibacteria group bacterium. Next base: position 8,325 of record JAMCZZ010000043.1, on the reverse strand, counting down.
TTGGTCGTTATAAAGTGAACCAACGGTTGGATTTAGATGTAGAAAATACTCCAGAAAATAGGATTTTAAGAAAAGAAGATATCGTTGAAGTTATTCGCGAAGTAATTAGACTAAATAATACTCCTGGTGCAGAGCCAGATGATACTGATAGTTTGAAAAATCGAAGAATTAGAGCTGTTGGAGAATCAATTCAAGGTCGAGTAAGAGTTGGTCTTCTTCGAGTTGAACGAATTGTAAAAGATCGAATGAGCATTTCTGATCCAGTTGAAATTGCACCATCGGCTTTAGTCAACTCAAGACCAGTTGTCGCGGCTTTGCAGGAGTTTTTTGCTAGCTCGCAGCTGTCTCAATTCATGAATCAGACCAATCCTTTGTCTGAACTAGAACACAAAAGAACTTTGTCTGCGACTGGCCCCGGCGGTCTTTCAAGAGAAAGAGCCGGCTTTGAAGTTCGAGACGTTCACTCAACTCACTACGGGCGAATTTGTCCGATCGAGTCTCCTGAAGGCCCAAACATCGGTTTGGTAAGTTATCTTGCCTGCTATTCAAGAATTAATGAATATGGATTTTTGGAAACTCCATATCGAAAAGTTAAAATTGAAAACGGCAAAGCCAGAGTCACTAATGAAATAACCTACCTTGATGCGGGGACAGAAGAGAAAGCTATTATTGCTCCGGCTTCCGTTGAAATCGACGAAAAAGGCTACATTAAAGACAAAAGAGTTATTGTACGAGAATATAGCGAACCGGAAATAGAAGAGGCTCTTAAAGTTCAGTACATGGATATATCTCCAAGACAAATCGTTTCTATTGCTACTTCTTTAATTCCATTTGTTGAGCATGATGATGGTGCAAGAGCGATGATGGGCTCAAACATGCAACGACAGGCAGTTCCCCTTATTTGTCCTGATTCTCCAATAGTTGGAACTGGAATGGAAGCCAATGCAGCAAAAGACTCCGGACAAATTGCTGTTGCTGAATCCGATGGTGAAGTTAACCATGTTTCTTCAAAATTAATCAGAGTTAAAGATAAAAACGGTGAAAATAAAGAATATTATTTAGAAAAATTCATCAGATCTAACCAGGGAACCTCAATCAATCAAAGACCGGTCGTTAACTTGGGAGACACTGTTAAAGCTGGCCAGGTTATTGCTGATTCCTCGGCAACAGACCATGGTGAACTGGCTTTAGGCCAAAATTTACTGGTTGCTTTCATGTCTTTTGGCGGAAACAATTTTGAAGACGCTATTGTCATTTCAAATCGGTTGGTAAAAGATCATGTTTTATCTTCAGTCCATATCGAACAATATTCAATTGAAGTCAGAGACACAAAGCTTGGTCCTGAAATTTTAACCCGCGATATTCCAAATGTTTCAGAAGAAGCACTTTCGAATCTCGATGAGTTAGGTATCGTCAGAATTGGCGCTGAGGTGAAATCGGGCGACATCTTAATCGGTAAGATCTCACCAAAAGGCGAAACTGAACTGACTTCCGAAGAAAAGCTTTTAAGAGCGATCTTCGGTGAAAAAGCAAAAGATGTTCGCGATTCTTCTCTTCGACTTCCACATGGTGAATATGGAAAAGTTGTTGATGTAAAGATGTTTTCAAAGGAAAGCGGCGATGAACTTCCTGCCGGTGTGTATCAAATGGTTGAAGTTTCTGTGGCTCAACTTCGAAAGATCTCAATCGGTGACAAACTAGCCGGACGACATGGCAATAAGGGTGTTATTTCAGTAATCCTTCCAGCAGAAGACATGCCATTTTTGCCCGATGGAAGACCGGTAGATGTAGTTTTGAACCCATTAGGTGTTATTTCTCGTATGAATGTAGGACAAATTCTCGAAACTCATCTTGGTCTTGCTGCAATGAAAGGCGGTTATAAAATTGCTACACCTGCATTCGAGGGTATTCAAATCGATGAAATAAAAGAGCGCCTTAAGAAAGAAGATTTGCCGGAAGATGGTAAAATTCAGCTCTTTGACGGAGAGACAGGCGAACCATTTGCTCGAAAATCTACCGTTGGAATAATGTATATTCTTAAGCTTCATCACTTGGTTGACGATAAAATGCATACTAGAAGCGTTGGCCCTTACTCTATGATTACTCAGCAGCCTTTGGGCGGAAAAGCTCAATTTGGCGGACAGCGTTTTGGAGAAATGGAAGTCTGGGCGCTTGAAGCATATGGTGCTGCTCATACTTTGCAAGAAATGTTGACCATTAAATCTGACGATGTGGTTGGAAGAAGCAAGACTTATGAATCAATTATTAAAGGCGAAAAGATTCAAAAGCCTCTTATCCCTGAAGCTTTCAATGTCATGATTAAGGAACTTCAGAGTTTAAGCTTGAAGGTAGACTTGCTTGCGCCAAAAATCGAGCCGGGAATGGAAGATGAAATGATGGAGCATGTGACTGCACCAAAAGTAATGCCGGAAGAATCTGATGGTTTACCGGTAGAGGATGATGAAGATATTGACGAAAAGTTAACTGAAATTGCTGCAGAACAAACTACTGAAGACGAAGATATTACTTCAGAAGAAGTTGAAGAAGATTAAATAATTTAAGATTTTTGAAATTTACTCCAAGGAGCTCATATGGCAAATTTAGAGGTAAAAGATCAGGTTAATGTAACTGATTTCGATGCGATTCAACTTTCTGTCGCTTCACCGGAAGATATTTTAACTTGGTCGCACGGAGAGGTTCTAAAACCTGAGACAATCAATTACCGCACTCAAAAACCGGAACGGGACGGATTATTTTGCGAAAAGATTTTCGGTCCGACAAAAGACTGGGAATGTTATTGCGGAAAATATCGCAAAATTCGATATAAAGGCGTGGTTTGCGACAAATGCGGCGTTGAAGTAACAAGGTCTTCAGTTCGGCGTGTTCGTTTAGGCCATATCGACTTAGCTGTTCCAGTTGCTCACATCTGGTACTCAAAAGGCGCATCAAGCACTATTTCAATGGTTTTAAACATGACAACCTCCGATCTCGAAAAAGTGGTCTATTTCGCCAGTTTCGCGATCTTGAGTATTAATGAAGAACTTCGCAATGCAAGCCTTATTGGGTTGGAAAAAGAATATAAAGAGTATCTTGACGAACTTAAAGATCCAGATAAAGATCTTGACGTTACTAAAGAAGATGTTGATCTTGCTTACAAAACTGCCAAAAATGAATTGGGCGGCCTAGAAGTAGGAAAAATTATTTCTGAGCAAATCTATCATGAACTAAACATGAAGTACGGTCAGATCATAGAAGTAGGAATCGGCGCAGAAGCGATTCTGAAACTTTTAAAAAATCTTGATTTAAGCAAAGAAATCGAAGTAGCAAAAGAATCTTCAAAAAAACAAATTGGTATTGCCAGAGGCAAGGCGTTGAAGAGATTGAGAGCTCTTACTAACTTAAAAGTTGCAAAAATAGAACCATCATGGTTAATTTTGACCAGACTCCCAGTTATTCCGCCGGATTTAAGGCCTATGGTGCAGTTGGACGGAGGACGTTTTGCGGCTTCGGACCTAAACGATCTTTACCGACGTGTTTTAAATAGAAATAATCGACTAAAGAGGCTTATTTCTCAGGGCGCTCCAGAAGTAATTTGCCGTAATGAAAAAAGAATGCTTCAAGAAGCGGTTGACGCTTTAATTGACAACTCAGCCCGAAAAGGCAAAGTTGCTTCTTCGGCTGGCGGTAAAAGAAAACTTAGATCATTATCGGATATGCTTCGCGGCAAGCAGGGACGTTTCCGACAAAACCTTCTTGGCAAGCGTGTCGATTATTCAGGACGATCTGTTATTGTTGTCGGTCCTAAATTAAAACTTAACCAGTGCGGTCTTCCTAAGATTATGGCTCTAGAGCTTTTCAAACCATTTGTAATTGGAAGATTAATTTCTGACGGCTATGTCCATAATGTAAAAAATGCGACCAGACTGATTGAAAAAGGCGAGCCTTTTGTATGGGATATTTTAGAAGAAATTATCAAAAATAGGCACGTGCTTCTAAACCGTGCTCCTACTCTTCACCGTCTTGGTATTCAGGCATTCCAGCCGGTTTTGATTGAAGGCAAGGCTATTCAGATTCATCCATTGGTCTGCGCTGCTTTCAATGCTGACTTTGACGGCGACCAAATGGCAGTTCATGTTCCATTGTCAGATAAAGCCCAAGAAGAAGCTGGAACTATAATGTTATCTGCTAATAATCTTCTTAAACCTGCATCTGGTGATCCAGTTGTTACTCCATCATATGATATGATTTTGGGAAGCTACTACATTACCAAGCTTGAAGAAAACGGCAAGGGCGCAGGCATGGTATTCTCTTCTGAAAATGAAGCTATCTCCACATATGACAGTGGAAACCTTGGCATAGGCGCAAAAATAAAAGTAAGGCTAAACAACGGAGAGGTTGCAGAAACTTCAGTTGGTAGAATTTTGTTTAATGAAATAATCCCAGATGAGCTTGGTTTTATAAATGACGTTTTCAATAAAAAAGCTATTTCAAAATTAGTAGATAGAATTTATCGAGAACTTGGCACAGAAAGAACAGCTCAATTTGTTGACGATCTTAAAGATATTGGTTTCAAATTTGCTCAAAAGTCCGGCTTAACCTTTGCGGTTGACGATATTCATGTTCCATCGACTAAGTCAGCGATCTTGAAAGCATCTGAGGATCTATTGGCAATTATTGACAAACAGTATCAAAGAGGTCTTATCACTGATGAAGAAAGATATGCAAAGACAATTGAACTATGGATGGATGCGCAAAGCAAAATCGAAAAAGATATGATGGAGCAGTATTCAAAGGAAAACGACCTATTTATTGTTATGACATCTGGGGCTAGAGGTAATGTTGCTCAGATGATTCAGGTTGCTGGTATGAAAGGTTTGGTTGCAGACACAACCGGTGAAATTATTGAGCTTCCAATCAAATCAAACTTCAAGGAAGGTCTGTCAGTGTTTGAATATTTTGTGTCCACTCACGGTTCTAGAAAAGGTCGTGCTGACACTGCTCTTCGAACCTCTGAAGCTGGTTATTTGACAAGACGTCTTGTCGATGTATCTCAAGACACTGTTATTCTTGAAGATGATTGCGGTACAACCAAATCTCGAACGATCTCCCGAAAGTTTTACGAAGATTTGGGCGAGAAGTGGGACAAATACGTTATTGGAAGAGTTTTAGCTAAAGATGTTGCTGGAGTTAAAGCCAATTCAGTTATTACGGCGCAAGATCTAGAAAAAATAAATACAGCCGGCATTGAAGAAATAGAGATTTTCTCACTGCTTGGCTGTCAAATAGATCGAGGCGTTTGCAAAAAATGCTACGGCTTAGACCTTGCAACCGGAAAAATAGTAGAAGAAGGTGCGACAGTCGGTATTGTTGCCGCTCAGGCAATTGGCGAGCCTGGCACACAGTTGACTATGCGAACTTTTCATACTGGTGGTGCTGCCGGCGAGGACATAACCTCCGGTCTTCCTCGTGTTGAAGAAATATTTGAAGCGCGGACACCTAAGAAACCAGCAGTTCTCTCTGAAGTTGCCGGCAAAGCCACCATTCGGACAGAAAAAGACGGGATCATAGTAACTGTTGTTGGTAAAGGCGAGAAATCTGAAGTTGTTGAACTTCCTGAGGGTTACAGCTGGGTGATTCAGGATGGCGAAAAGATTAAAACAAAGCAAATCATTGCTGAACTAAAAGACGATGCCGCATCCACCAAAGGTGGAGCAGGCACCCCTACTTCCGCTGAAAGCGGAATGCGGGGAAAACCGGTCAGAAGCAAGGTAACTGGCGAGATAGCCATCAATGGTAAGAAAGCAATCGTAAAAAGCAGCGGCAATATCACTCGAGAATACAGCTTATCCAAAGTCGCCCAGCTTAAAATCAAAGATGGTGAAGAAGTCGAGAAGGGGCAGCCATTAACTGAAGGACATTTTGACTTAGCTTCAAGCTTAAAGCTTGCTGGACGAGCAAAAACACAAAATTACATCATCAAGCAGGTTCAGATGATTTACGAATCACAGGGCCAAGATATCAACGATAAGCACGTTGAAGTTATTGTTAGATTAATGCTCAGTAAGGTTAAAATTACTTCAGCCGGCAATTCAAGCTATTTAGCAGGGCAGGTTGTTAATAGGGTTGATGTTGATTTGGCAAATGAGAAGTTAGAAAAGGCTGGAAAGAAAAAAGCGGATTACGAAGATATAATTATGGGTATTACCCGTGTAGCGCTTAAAACTGAAAGCTTCCTTTCGGCTGCCTCATTCCAAGAGACAACATCAGTATTAATTGAAGCTGCAACTTCGGCAAAGATTGACCGACTAAGAGGCCTAAAAGAAAATGTTATCATTGGAAAGCTTATACCTGCGGGCACTGGCTTGACTGAAAGCGCTCGTC
>JAMCZZ010000043.1:0-1934 GCA_023484645.1 Patescibacteria group bacterium | reverse complement strand
GGCCGAAGCCGTTTTTTTGTATATTCGATACATTTTTTTCTGAGAGCTGATCTAAAACCTTGCGAAATGGGCAAAGGCTTTGTTTGCTTCTGCCATTCTATGAGTGTCTTGCTTTTTCTTGATGGCGGCACCTTCGCCGTGATATGAATTTACAAATTCATTTGCCAATTTCTCAGCCATTGGTTTACCTTTTCCGTCTCTGGCTGCATTTATAATCCATCGCATTGCTAAAGTGTTGCGTCTATCTTTGGAAACTTCAACCGGAACTTGATAGTTTGCCCCGCCGATTCTCTTGCTTTTTACTTCAAGAATTGGACCGACATTTTTAAGCGCTTGTTCAAAAATTTCCATCTCAGTAGTTTTCAATTTTTCGCTGGCAGTTTTGAGCGATTCATAAACAATCTGCTCAGAAACGCTTTTTTTGCCGTTTAGCATTATGTAGTTGATGAATTTAGTTACCGTAATACTGTCGAATTTTGCATCCGGCTCTAAACGATGTTTTTTAGTTTTTGAATTTCCTCTTGCCATAATTTTCCTCTATACAGATTTTACAGATCTCTTTTGGATGTATAGATCATACGGATTCTTTATCTGTATTTATCTGTAAATCTTGTTATGATCTGTATGTCTGTATTAATCGTTAGACTTCTTAACCCCATATTTACTTCTGGCTTTCTTTCGATCTTTAACGCCAGTTAGGTCAAGTTTACCTCGAACAATGTGATATCGCATACCCGGAAGATCTTTTACACGACCGCCTCTGATCAAAACAACTGAGTGTTCCTGAAGTTGGTGTCCTTCTCCGCCAATATATGCATTTACTTCCATTCCATTAGTTAACCTAACTCTGGCGAATTTTCGCAAAGCTGAGTTTGGTTTCTTTGGCGTCATTGTCCCAACTTTAATACAAACACCACGTTTTTGAGGACAGCCATCTTTAATCTTAACTGGTTTATTCTTTAAGTAATTAAAGGTTGTCTTTATAGCGGTAGTCTTTGTTTTATTTTGAGCTTTTGCGCGCCCGTTTTTAACTAATTGATTTACTGTTGGCATATTTTGATCTTTACTTTATTTAACTTAATCACTTTAACATAAATTTACTTTGCGGTCAATTCTTCATGGTTAGCTGTTATTTACTTTTTTCCCTTAGACGAGCGCTTTCAGTCAAGCCAGTGCCCGCAGGTATAAGCTTTCCAATGATAACATTTTCTTTTAGGCCTCTTAGTCGGTCAATCTTTGCCGAAGTTGCAGCTTCAATCAATACTGATGTTGTCTCTTGGAATGAGGCAGCCGAAAGGAAGCTTTCAGTTTTAAGCGCTACACGGGTAATGCCCATAATTATATCTTCATAATCGGCTTTTTTCTTTCCGGCCTTTTCTAGCTTCTCATTTGCCAAATCAACATCAACTCTATTAACAACCTGCCCTGCTAAATAGCTTGAATTACCTGCTGAAGTAATTTTAACCTTACTGAGCATTAATCTAACAATAACTTCAACGTGCTTATCGTTGATATCTTGGCCCTGCGATTCGTAAATCATCTGGACTTGCTTGATGATATAATTTTGTGTCTTTGCTCGTCCAGCAAGCTTTAAACTTGAGGCCAAGTCGAAATGCCCTTCAGTCAATGGCTGCCCCTTTTCGACTTCTTCACCATCTTTGATTTTAAGCTGGGCGACTTTGGATAAGCTGTATTCTCGAGTGATATTGCCGCTGCTTTTTACGATTGCTTTTTTACCATTGATGGCTATCTCGCCAGTTACCTTGCTTCTGACCGGTTTTCCCCGCATTCCGCTTTCAGCGGAAGCAGGGGTGCCTGCTCCACCTTTGGTGGATGCGGCATCGTCTTTTAGTTCAGCAATGATTTGCTTTGTTTTAATCTTTTCGCCATCCTGAATCACCCAGCTGTAACCCTCAGGAAGTTCAACAACTTCA
>JAMCZZ010000009.1 GCA_023484645.1 Patescibacteria group bacterium | reverse complement strand
CCTTTCCCTATCTCACCTCCTTACTTTATGTAATACAATCCCATACTATATTTAAAGAAATTCTGAATCATTGATGAAATGACCAAACATCTTGAAAGAATCTTTATTTTTTTTACGTTAATAGACAAAACTCAAATTTAAAACTCTTGACATCGCAAAATTTATTAGATAATATGTTTTTGGTAAGTCTGTTTAAGATCTATGCTAAACCACTACACAAATGAGAGGGGGACAAGCGGATAAGATAAAAATGGGGAAATTTTATTTTTATCTTATTATCCGCTACGGCGGATTTTTTTGTCGCCTTAAATATGTAAGGTAGGATGTTAATTGTGAGATAGGGAAAGGGGGCAATTTAAAATTTACAAATTTATTATTTAAAAATAATTAGAAATTAATTACTAGATAGGGCCTGGTAAGTTGGTTTCTATCCGTACTTTAACAATTAAATATTCACCCTGTTAAATACGCCCCAAGGCGTAGCAATTTATTGCATTTAACAGGGTAAACTCTGTTAATTATGCCTCCAGGCAGTGTTAACAGAGTAAAGAGCAAATATAACTTAAACAATAATATTTGTGTAATTTCAAATTTACCCAGTTAGATGGCGTAAGCTTATCTAACAGGGTTTATATCTTCCGATATAAAAAATTTCTCAAAACAAGTAATTAATATTTCATCCGGCTCCGTCAGCTGACGGATGGCGAGATGGAATCCAGTAATTGCTAGTCAAGAATCTAAGTCGGACAGTGGGGCAGATACCATCCGCCAGCTGGCGGAGTGGTTTTTGCCTTCACTATTCGACCTCTGGAAAAATAATATTTCGTTTAAGGGCATATAGTGGATGCCTTGACAGAAGATGCCGAAGAAGGACGTAGTAAGCTGCGATAATCCTCGGGGAGCTGCTAAACAAGCTTTGATCCGTGGGTGTCCGAATGGGGAAACCCCCTCTTTAATGAGGAGCCTCCCGACTTTGAGTCGGGATGAGCAGGTAAGCCGGTGAACTGAAACATCTTAGTAACCGGAGGAAAAAAAATCGAAAGAGATTCCCTTAGTAGTGGCGAGCGAACAGGGAAAAGTCTAAACCGACGAATTTATTCGATCGGGGTTGCGGGACCTACATAATTTTTACGAATGGATAGAAAAACGAGCCTGGAAAGGACGACCATAGAGCGTGATAGTCGCGTATTCAAAATTCTAGTAGTAAAGAGGTAGTGTTCCCAAGTAGCACCAGACACGTGAAACCTGGTGTGAAGCTGGGCCGATCATGGTCCAAGACTAAACACATCTTCTGATCGATAGTGAACAAGTACCGTGAGGGAAAGGTAAAAAGAACCCCGCTAAGGGGAGTGAAATAGAACCTGAAACTATATGCTCACAATGAGTTAGAGCCCCGACTTGTCGGGGTGATAGCGTGCCTTTTGTAGAATGACCCAACGAGTTAGCTATGTGTAGCAAGCTTAAGAGATTAAATCTTGGAGGCGTAGTGAAAGCGAGGCCTAATAGGCCGTCTAGTTGCACATACTAAACCCGAAACCGAGTGATCTATCCATGGCCAGGCTGAAGTTTGGGTAAAACCAAATGGAGGGCCGAACCAGTAGATGTTGCAAAATCTTTGGATGAGCTGTGGATAGAGGTGAAATGCTAATCGAACTCGGAAATAGCTGGTTCTCCTCGAAATATATATAGGTATAGCCTGGAATTTTGTCGCAGGGAGAGGTAGAGCACTGACTGAATTTGCGGGGACTTCGGTTCTCGCGTTCAAACAAACTCCGAATTCTTCCTGATTCATTCCAGAGTCAGACGGCGGGGGCTAAGCTTCGTCGTCGAAAGGGAAACAGCCCAGACCGTCATCTAAGGTCCCTAAATTTATGCTAAGTGGAAAAGGTAGTGGAATCTCCAATACAACCAGGATGTTGGCTTAGAAGCAGCCATGCATTTAAAGAGTGCGTAACAGCTCACTGGTCTATATTTAAGAGGTTCTGCGCTGAAGATTTAACGGGGCTCAAGCATAGTACCGAAGATACGGGTTTATATTTATTTTAAATGTAAGCGGTAGAGGAGCGTTCTTGGTGCAGTGAAGGTCACACTGTGAGGTGGGCTGGAGCGCCAAGAAGTGAGAATGTTGGGATGAGTAACGAATTATGCTAGCGAGAAACTAGCACACCAAATACCCGAGGTTTCCTGGGCAACGGTAATCGTCCCAGGGTTAGCCGGTCCTAAGTCGAGGCCGTTGTAGTGGCGGCGTAGACGATGGTAAGGAGGCGAATATTCCTCCGCTCTTATGCATATAACCGATGACGCTTTGCCGTAGTCATATCAACATCATGGTTTAGTTGGTATGGTGTAGGCGGAGACTAGAAAAACTCGGCTCAAAAGTGCATAAGATCCGTACCGCAAACCGACTCAGGTGGGTGAGGCGAGAAGCCTCAGGTGATCGGAAGAACTCTCGTTAAGGAACTCGGCAAATAAGCGTCCGTAACTTAGGGATAAGGACTGCCAACCTTAATCGGTTGGCCGCAGCGAAAGAGCCCAGGCGACTGTTCACCATAAACACAGGTCCCTGCTAAATCGTAAGATGATGTATAGGGGCTGACGCCTGCCCAATGCTCGAAGGTCAAACCGGTCCCTGATTCGCCTCCGCAAGGAGAGTGACTAGGGGAACGACTAAGCCCGAGTGAATGGCGGCCGTAACTATAACGGTCCTATGGTAGCGAAATTCCTTGTCGGGTAAGTTCCGACCCGCACGAATGGCGTAACGATCTGGGCACTGTCTCAACGAGAGATCCGGTGAAATTACATAGTCGGTAAAGATGCCGATTACTCACAGCAAGACGGAAAGACCCCGTGGAGCTTTACTATAGCTTGATATTGGCTCGAGGAAAAAGATGCGTAGAATAGGTGGGAGACTTTGAAGCCTTGACTTTGGTCAGGGTGGAGTCAACAGTGAAATACCACCCTTCTTTTTCTTTGATTCTAACTTTGGTCTGTGATACGGCCGAAAGACAGTATTAGGTGGGTAGTTTAACTGGGGCGGTTGCCTCCCAAATTGTAACGGAGGCGTTCAAAGGTGCGCTTAGTCCGGATGGAAATCGGACCTCAAAGTATAAAAGCACAAGCGCGCTTAACTGTGAGACCTACAAGTCGAGCAGACGCGAAAGCGGGATTTAGTGATCCGGTATTTTCTAATGATAGAGATACCGCTCAACGGATAAAAGTTACCCCGGGGATAACAGGCTGATCGCATCCAATAGTCCACATAGACGATGCGGTTTGGCACCTCGATGTCGGCTCATCCTATCCTGGGGCTGAAGCAGGTCCCAAGGGTCTGGCTGTTCGCCAGTTAAAAGGGTACGCGAGCTGGGTTCAGAACGTCGTGAGACAGTTCGGTCCTAATCTGCTGTGAGCGTGGAAATTTGAGTGGGTGTTCCCCTAGTACGAGAGGACCGGGGAGCGTGAACCTCTGGTGTATCTGTTGTCACACCCTGTGGCATTGCAGAGTAGCTATGTTCTATTGGATAAGCGCTGAAAGCATATAAGTGCGAAGCCAGCCACAAGATTAGATTTCTTAGATCCCTCAAAGAATATGAGGTTGATAGGCTTTAGGTGTAAGGACAGCGATGTCCTCAGCCGGGAAGTACTAATTGATCAATTAAAATATTATTTTAATATTTCTTGACTAGTGATTACTGGGTTATTCCAGTATCCTTCGAGCGTTTATGATACCGTGTTATTGGCTTCGACCCTTTCGACTCGCCGCAAGGCAGCTCGCTCAGGGCGATGCTGGTGCATCGGATCTAGCTCAATCTTGTTTTCAAATGTGGGTGGGGTTTTATTATTAAGCCTCATCCTGTGTGGAAGCAAATTATTTGCTTTTTGTAAAAATAGTTTTGTGTTGGTGGTTATGGCGAAGTGGGTACACCTCTTTCCATTCCGAACAGAGAAGTTAAGCACTTCAGCGTCGATGGTACTCGGACCTCGAGTCCCGGGAGAGTAGAACGCCGCCAACACAAAGCTATTTTTTTTGTACTAAGACTATTTTTCTATAAAAAAATCACCCTTTGATTTTACTCAGGGTGATTTTTTGTATTGGACTTAGCAAACGCCGCAACCAGTGCAGCCGCCACATCCACCATTTGGATCGATCATATGTTCTCCTTTGTGATTAGTATACAGATAACAGATATTAGTTTAACATTTTTTGATTATGCTGTCATCCCTGCCTGCCGGCAGGCAAGTATATGCTGTAATCTGAATACTAGCCTACAGCATTATTGCTTCTCGAAGCAGAGGTATTATCTCGCCGTAGGATTTTGCTGCAGCGCGATGGGCGCTTCTACCCTTTTCAGTCAAGGTATACATTTTTCTGATTCTTGATCCGACTGAAATTTCATTTGAAACTGCGTAACCTTCTTTTTCAAGTTGATCTAGGGCTGGATAGATGGTTGATTCGGTCGGTCGACAGGTTTTTTCTGAAAGTTCTTCAATCCGTTTTACAATTCGATAACCATAGCTTTCTTTGTCTTTGTACAAGACCTTAAGAAGAAAAAACCTAATTAATCCCTGATTGATCAGTTTTCTCCAATAACCTTCTGAAGTCAAATCCACATTCACTCCGTTCAAATTAAAAAATCAAAAATAAAAATGCAAAATCACTTTGAACCATTTTTACATTATAATTTTTATTTTTTATATTTTATTTTTTATCTTGAAAGACCCCTCGTCTTTCGATGCACATTTATATTATATGATGCTCTATATTTTGTCAAATTTGCGCTTGGTGCTTTAAACGGTTATAATTTTAGTGATTTTATAAGGAAGTTTTTATGAAGACTAAAATTTTTATTGATTTCGATAATACTCTGTATGACACAAGATTTCTAAAAAAAGATTTATTTGAAGTTCTGCAAAGTCAAGGTTTTTCAAAGGAAGAGGTCTTGGCTGCATATAAAAAAGCTACATCTAATTACAACTATTCTCCAACCAACCATTTAGAGGAACTTTTAAAAATTAAAAGTTTTAATACCAAAGCAACGGCGGCTATAATTGAGAGTCTTTATTTGGATGCACCGGAACATCTTTTCAAAGATTCGGTAAGCTTTCTCAAATCTTTGGATAGAAAAAAATTTGAAGTTGATCTACTGACGCTTGGAGATACAGATTTTCAAAAGAGAAAAGTTGAGGCGTCAGGTATTACTAAATATTTTGATAATATTTATTACTGCGAAGAACAAAAGTGGATTTTCTTAAAAACTCTTGTAAAGCCCAACGAGCGATTCTATGTCATTGATGATAGAGGCGACGCTTTATTTGAAATTTCAAAGGATTTCAAACTTTGTTATACGATTGAAATCAATAGAACTGCAGAGCCGCTCGATTCAATGGAAAAGCCATCCCCTTACAGCGGTGTTTCCGTCGTTAATTTTAAAGAAGCAATACCGTTTTTGATTGGGGGCAAATATGCCTGAACTTCCCGAGGTGGAAACCATTCGTCTTGGTTTGCAGAAAACAATCGTTGGTAAAAAAATTATTAAGTTTAAATCAAAAGATCCAAAGGTTGTTCAATTTAAACCGGAAGATGTTGAAAACTCAACTATAAAAAGTATCGATCGTCGGGCCAAGGTACTTATTTTTGGTTTAGATAATAACAAATCGATTCTTATACATTTAAAAATGACAGGACAATTGATCTGGGAAGCTTGTGCCGGTGGAACTGAGTTTTGCCTAAAGAAGGGCAGGATTGCAGGCGGGCATCCTAGCCCTGATTGGGTTGCCAAACTGCCAAATGCTTACACTAGAGCAATTTTTCACTTTGATGATGATTCAGCTCTATTCTTTAATGACTTGAGACGTTTTGGATATTTGAAGCTCTATGGTTCAAGTGATGTACAAAATGAAAAAGAGCTCAAAAAACTTGGGCCGGAACCATTTTCAAATGAGTTTACGGTTGAATATTTAATCAAAAAAGCTTCTAAAATCCCCAACCGGAAAATCAAGCAATTTATTACCGATCAAGAGATAATTGCCGGCGTCGGAAATATTTATGTTGATGAAGCGCTATTTTATGCTGGGATTCTACCAACCAGAGCAGTGAAAGACATTCAATTGTCGGGATGGAAAAAAATCAGGGAATCAATCATTAAAGCTTTAGAACTTGGTCTTAAATATGGCGGTTCATCGGAAGATACATATGTCGATGCCTTTGGCAACCAGGGGACGATGAACGAGCATACTATGGTTTACAGAAAAACAGGCCAATCTTGCAAGAGAAATGGATGTAACGGAGTAGTGAAGCGAATCACTCTAGGTGGCAGGGGAACACATTTCTGTTCAAATTGCCAGAAATAACAATAGACAAGTTTTTTTATCGGTGCTAAAATTAATTGGCAATATTCACAATCGCTCAAAAGGAGTTTATATGGAAATTTTACGCAATATGTGGCGAAGAAAATTTAGGACATTATTAACTATAACTGGTATTGCCGTTGGTATTTTTGCTTTTACAGTAATGGGATCTATGGCTTTGAAACTTAACAAAATGATTGATGGCGGTAAGAAATATATCACTGGGCAAATTACAATTATGCCCAAAGGAACTGATTTTGCTACCGGTCAAATGAGCGGGATGCTTCCAGTCGATACATTAAATAAGATTGCTAAAGTTGATGGGGTTGAGGCAGTTGAAGGATCAGTCAGCCTGGCGGTCGACGAGCCCAATCCGGACGAACCAGTCTCTCTGGGCATGAGCACACCACCAACAATTTATTCGCTTGATACAAATTCAAATTTTAAGAATAAAAACTGGGAAACTTTGGATATGAAAGAAGGTAAGCTGATCGACAAAGATAGCGCCGATAATGAAATATCAATCGGTTCGACTATTGCTTTGGATAAAAAATGGAAAGTAGGCGATACAGTAAAGATACGTGGTAGAGAGTTTAAGATTACCGGTATTCTTGAAAAGACCATGACTGGTCCTGATAGTTACGTCTTTATGAAGTTGCCGATGGCGAGAGAAATGTATATTAATTCTAATCCATTCTTGAAATCACTTAAAGATCGGGCGTCAGAAGCAGCCAATATTTCTGATACAGAATTAGCTAAGCTTTCCCCCGAGACAAGAAATCAAGTTTTGCAAGTTAAAGCATTTAAAGTTGAAGATGTTTCCACTGGAGCGTCTGTTTCGTGGAAAGAAGGATCAGATCCTGAAGCAGTAGTTGCTCGAATTAAGGATCAATACAAAGACGAAGTTGTAGTTTTGTCACCTAAGAAAATGGGGGAGACGATCGATAAGGCCTCAGCAACGATGAACGCTATTATTTTTGGCGCAGCCATGCTTGCTTTAATCGTTGGTATCTTTTCCATAACCAATACAATGATAATGTCGATTTCCGAGAGAACTAAAGAAATCGGGATTAAAAAAGCAATTGGCGCTTCAGGTAAATCGATTTCTTTAGAATATACTTTAGAAGCAGGAATAATTAGTTTGATTGGCGGTCTTGTTGGGATGGGGATAGGAGTGCTGGCTATCTCAATTATAAATTCAAAAATGGCAAGCAAAGGCGCGGAAATATTTTTAATCGAACCAGCATTCTTGGTTGAAGTGGTTATTTTCTCGTTTGTAATCGGTATCATTGCCGGCATTATTCCGGCAATGCGGGCTTCAAAACTTAGAGTAGTGGAAGCGATACGAGAGCTTTAAGTTAGTATCAAGTATTTAGTATTAAGTATTAAGGTTAAAAATGAATAAAGCAATTATAGAAGCGAAGGGATTGAAAAAATCTTACAAAATGTCCAAGACAAATACAGTTAAAGCATTGGACGGTATTGATATTGTAGTAAACAAAGGGGACTTTTCGGCGATTGTTGGCCCTTCCGGTTGTGGTAAGTCGACATTGATGCATATTCTAGGTCTATTGGATCGTCCGGATGAAGGCCAGATTACTATTGATGGTATCAATGTTAGCAAATTGAAGGATAAAATCGCTTACAAACTGAGGGCGCAAAAAATTGGTTTCATTTTCCAGGGTTTTAATTTGATTCCAACCTTAACGGCATTGGAAAATGTTGTTTTGGCTGGAAAATACGGCGGAATGAAAATGCAGGAAAGAAAAAGCAGAGCAGTTGAATTGCTCCAGCTTGTAGGTCTTAAAGATCGGATGAATCATAATCCAAACGAACTTTCGGGCGGACAGCAGCAAAGAGTGGCGATTGCACGGGCTCTAATGAATAATCCGACTGTAATCTTGGCTGATGAGCCAACAGGGGAACTTGATAGCAAAACCTCATTAGAGATTATTGATATGCTAAAAAAATTGAACAAAGAAAACAAACAGACTTTTCTAATAGTTACTCATAATACTGAAGTTGCTGAGGCTTGCAAGAATATCATCAAATTAAAAGACGGAAAAGTCGCATAAATTGGTTGTACAATTTGTTGACACACGATACAAATTGAATTATTATACTTTTGTAATGATTAATTTAGCTGCCAAAATTTATTCAATGAGAAAAGATCTTCTAGTGAAAGATCTCATTATTGAATTATTTAAAGGAGTTGGCGGTTAGCATAGATTGATAACTTATATCTAAATGATGTTTCCGCCAACTCGGCGGTTTTTTTTGTTTTATTTATATGCTGCAGATTCTGCGGTATGTAATGTAGAACAAAGAGGCGAGGAGGATGTAAAAGTGGAAGCTTGGCGTCATGAAGACTTTGAAGAAGGGGCTTCTAGAGTAGGAGGGGAAAATAAAGATCCTATCTATGAAGCTTACTTGGATAGCCGGAAGGCTGGTCAAATCATTAGAGCTCATGTCCCCGACGACACAGTTGACAACTATGATCAAGATGAAGAGAGGAGAATTGTATGTTAGCTGATCTACAGAAACCAGATGAGGGTTTGCGAGAGAAGGGGTTCAAGAGTGCTCCACTGATCATCGTAATCGAAGGAGGAAAGAAGCTCATCAGCTTTAAAAGAGGTCCGAAGCCGCTCAATAAGGCTTTTTGCCCCGAGACTAGGTATCGGTATATTAGGACCGGAAATGGCTGGAGCAGAACCAGCATGAAGCTCAACAGAGCATGCACTATTTAGGGGAACACTATTCACGGGCCGGCGCATATTGCGTCGGCCCGAATTCTTTCTATTGAAATTTTAAAAAATCTTAGCTATTATTAGGTCAAATGAATTGTTATACAAAAAACTTCTTTTTTGGATTCTGGTTTAGCTGGCACTAGGGCCAAGTAGTTTTTTGTTGTAGAATAATATTGATTGAAACTACTGGCCGAAAAGCCAGTTTTTTTGTTTATGTACGGATTGATGGATTCATTCTATCGGTCGGCAATATGAACGAAAAAGGAGGGTTGAACATGGAGGGAACTGGGTTTGTGGGAAGGCTAGTGCCGTTTGATGTTTCAGCGTTAAAAGAAAGGGAGAAAACGGTAGTGGAGTGTAATTGTGTGCCGGTAATTCTAGATAAAGGTAGCAGAGCGATCGCGGGAAAAGTGGAGGTGTCTGAAGGAAGCATCACCTTTTGCTCTTCCTGCGGAACTTTGACTGGACGCAAGAGAGCGGTGGTTATTATTGATGGTGTTAGACAGAGGCTGAAAGTTGGACAGATAATTTCTGTCTCTGTGGACATCTAGAGAGGGGTGGATGAATGGAAGCAGTGATAAATAGTTTTCGACCTGCTTTAATGGATCTTGCCCGACGGGCAATCCGTGGAGATGAGAATGTGGCTGTTTGTTTGATCGGCTACACAAGCGCAAACATAGCAATTGCCGATCAACTTCATGAGTTGTATGAAATTTGTGCTAAGGAAGTCGAGCAAGAGCAATCAGTTGCCGCATAATAGTGCGGCAGCATCAGTATCTGGGCGTCCCGATTAATCGGGACGCCTTTTCTTTTTAAAAGGATCAATATTTGTTATACTTCGGGTGATATTCAACGAAAGGAATTCTATGGAAAAAATTGCAGCGGTTATATTGGCAGCAGGAAAAGGCACTAGAATGGGAGATACTGAAGGTTCGCTAATTCCCAAAGTGATGTTTCCTCTGGCGGGGAAACCAATCATTTATCATAGCGTTAAATTAATAAAAGATGCTGGGATTAACAGAGTAGTTTTAGTTGTCGGCTATAAAAGAGAATTAATAAGGGAATATTTTGGTGATCAAGTAGAATATGTGGTCCAAGAAGATCAGCTTGGAACGGGTCACGCTGTTTTGATGGCGAAAGAATTATTGGAGGGCAAAACAGACGCAGTAATTGTTTTTTATGGTGACAATCCTTTGTATAAACCAGAGACAGTGAAAAAGTTGATTAATATCTTTGAAACTGAAAAACCAACAATTGCAATGTTGTCAGCGGTTTCGGAAAATCCTTTTGGTTACGGGAGAATCATCAGGGATGAAAATGGTGAGGTTTTAGGAATAAAAGAACATAAAGATTGCAATGAAGAAGAATTGAAAATCAAGGAATGGAATCCAGGATTTTATATATTTGACTCAGAATGGCTTTGGTCTAATATTGATAAATTAGACTCTGATAATGCACAAAAAGAATATCTTTTAACTGATCTAATAAAAATTGCTAAGGAACAAGATAAAAAGATAATTGCTATTCTGGTCTCTGAAGAATCGGAAGCATTCGGCATCAATACAGGAGAACAATTAAAAGAAGCGGAAAAGGTTCTTGGCAGTCGTAATTATTAACTATGAACTATAAGACTCAAGGCATAGTACTAAAGCGGATGAATTTTGGTGAAGCCGATAGGATTTTGACGATTTTAACAGAGCGATTCGGCAAGATAAAAGCTATCGCTAAAGGAGTTCGCAAAGGAAAATCAAAGCTGGCAGGGCACCTTGAGCCATTTATGCTTATTGACCTGCAGCTTCACGAAGGAAAAACATTTTATATTGTGACTGGGGCTGAGATAGGCTCTGACTTTCCAGAAATTCATAATGAGCTAAAGAAGACTTCGCAAGCCTTTTATTTGGCTGAACTAATTGATAAATTTTTACCCGAACATCAAAAGTCGGAAGAGGTTTTCTGTCTTTTTTGCCAGGCGCTGGAGTATTTAAATAAAAATGAAAAAAGTTTATTTCTCCGAATTTTTGAATTAAAAATTATTGAGGCCTCGGGGTTTCATCCAGAGCTTTATGAGTGTGTTCATTGCAAAAATAAATTAGAGGATGAGAGTAATTTTTGGGATGCGGTTGAGGGGGGCGTGATTTGTGGAGATTGCCAAAAAAAGTTTCAACATGGTAAAAGCATCTCAAATCAACTGATAAAACTGCTTCGCTTGATTGAAAAAAGCGATTTTGTCATCCTGCATAAATTAAAAATATCAGATGCTCTGGAAATCGAAGTAGAAGAAATCCTTTCTGGATATATCCAATCGGTCTTAGAAAAGGAATTGAGAAGCAAGGGGTTTATGAAGTTATTGAGTTGATTTATTGAAAAAAACCAAGAAAGATTGTAGAGTAAACTTAGAATTAATAAATTAAATATTATGGCGAAAGAAAACTTAGAAAATAACGAAAAACCATCCTTCGCCAAGGCTACGGACGGCAATATGGATAAGATTATCTCGCTTTGCAAAAGGCGCGGTTTTGTTTACCCGGCCTCAGAAATTTATGGCGGTTTTGCCAATGCTTTTGACTATGGTCCACTTGGTGTGCAATTGAAGAAAAACATTAAAGATATTTGGTGGAAAAAGTTTATCACTGAGCGCGACGATATGGTGGGTTTAGACTCGGCAATTATTCAAAATCCAAAAGTTTGGGAAGCTTCAGGCCATCTCAAATCTTTTTCTGATCCACTTGTCGAGTGCAAGAAATGCCATAAACGTTTCCGTCAAGATCATATTCAAGAATTAAAAAATCAGGTAAGTGGTTTTGCCCATGAACAAATCGGAATTCAATTATCACAAGAGCAAAAAGAAATGCTTTATTGCAAAGGGGCTGAGGAACATGAATTCACCGAAGCAAAAAACTTTAATTTAATGTTCAAAACCTTTATTGGCGTATCAGAAGATTCAGCTTCGACTGCTTATCTTCGACCGGAAACCGCTCAAGGAATATTCATTAATTTTCAAAACGTAATTCAATCAACAAGGCAGAAACTTCCTTTCGGAATTGCTCAAATCGGCAAGGCTTTTCGTAATGAAATTACTCCGGGGAACTTTATCTTCAGAACAAGAGAATTTGAACAGGGAGAGATTGAATATTTTATCAAACCAGAAGCGGAAGAATCAAAAAAGTGGTATGAGTACTGGATTAAAGAAGTTAATGGATTTTATACTGACTTGGGAATCAAGAAAGAAAACCTTTCAATGCGCGAACATTCAAAAGAAGAGTTATCGCATTATTCTTCAGGAACTAGTGATATTGAATATAAGTTTCCTTTTGGAGTTTCCGAACTGGCAGGTATTGCGCAGCGCACTGACTTCGACTTAAAAGCTCACGGACTTCAATACTTTAATGATGAGGCTGGCGAAAAATTAACACCTTATGTAGTCGAGCCTTCAATGGGAATCGACAGAGCTGCTTTGGCATTCTTAATTGATGCTTATGATGAATCAGACGGAAAGGATGGTAGGGCAGAGGGAGAAATAACACTTCATTTACATCCAAAGTTAGCGCCAATCAAAGTGGCGGTATTTCCATTAATGAAAAAAGAAGGTTTGCCAGAAGTGGCTAAAAAGATTGCTTCCGATTTAAGAAAAGCTGGAATTGAAACCTATTACGACGAGAGCGGATCAGTGGGCAAAAGGTATAGAAGGCAGGACGAAATAGGCACTCCTTGGTGTATTACAGTTGATTTTGATACAATAAAAGATGAAACAGTTACAATCCGTGATAGAGATACAATGAAACAGGAAAGAATAACACTTTTAGAAATAACTGATCTAATATCATCTAAGCTAAAATAAGAGCGAAAAAGGAGGAGGATGAAGCATAAATATCGAGGGTTTACTCTAATAGAAATCCTAATAGTCGTTGCCATAATTGGTATTTTGGCAACTGTTGTAATGTTGAGTTTATCGGGCGCTCAAGCAAAGTCAAGAGATGCTAGAAGAATTAGCGACATAACTGGAATAAAAAAAACACTTGGACTTTATTATACTGAGAAAAACAGCTACCCCACCTGTGGTTCAGGCAATGCAACTGAATGTGGATTTTCTAATACGAATAGCGTTGGCCAAATCTGGAATTCGGCTAATACAACAGCTCTTAGCAATGCCTCTTCATTAGTTTTGAATTCTTATTATAATGAAAACTATCCAACGGATCCGAAGTTCCATAGATTATATGATTACCTCCCTGCGTCAACAACATACGCTATTTCTGTCCTTTTGGAAGTAAACCCTGGCTATTTGAGTGATAGCACTGACAAACATAATGCTGCTGACGGCAATAGTTATTATTATTGCATGAGTGGGCCAATCTATTATCCATCAGGGGCTTGGCCTGGTTTTAACCCATTTGGGATAGGGGGAGCAACTGATCCTATTGCCAACAGTACAATTAAGAGATGCCAATTTTAAAATTTTGTATGGTCTATATTTGATAATTTGGCTAACCAAATAAATTGCCCACAGGTCTGTGGGCTTTTTGTTATTGACGGCGGGGTTTTGGGGACTTAGAATGTGAAGTAGTGGGAACAAGTGGGAAAGAGTGGGACGCTTAGCGTTCCAAATACCACGCTAAGCGTGGTGGGTATTAATCCGAATGGCAAATCAAACGAATAGAA
>JAMCZZ010000026.1 GCA_023484645.1 Patescibacteria group bacterium | reverse complement strand
ATCTTGTTGTAGCTCTTTAAAATTTACAAATAATGAGCCATCTTTATGTTGATGGATACTTTTAATCCCAACTACTGGATGCCTATATCTTATTTTGACTTTAACTTTTTTTCTTTCCAAAATTTTAGAAAGATTCTCCTCTCTTACCCAACTTAAATCAGACAACGACATAGAGTCGCTAAACACCTCTTGATCTTTACCTACAATCAGACGGTTCTTCTCTAAATTAAAGCCTATTGCATAAAGGGGTTCTTTATTCCTTTTTTCCAATCCAATACTTTGTTCAATGCCTCTCCTTTGCCCAATTGTATAGTTGATGAGCCCCTGATGTTTTCCAACCACGTTATCGTCCAAGTCAACAATGTCCCCCTCTTTAAAATAACCCTCTGAAATGTTTTTCTTCAAAAAATCACGATAATCTTTTTCTTGTATAAAACATATTTCCTGACTTTCCTTTTTCTCATGCACAGGTAAATTCCACTTTTTGGCCAAAGCCCGTGTCTCTTCTTTAATAAATTCACCTACTGGAAAAATAATGTGTTTCAACTGGTCTTGGTTCAAGCGATAGAGAAAATACGATTGATCTTTTTTATCGTCCTTGCCTTTTAGTAAATGAAATTTACCATTACTTGCTATGCGAGCGTAGTGTCCAGTCGCCAAATAGTCGCATCCGGTTTGTTTGGCAAAGTCCAAAAGCCAACCAAATTTAATTTTTTCATTACATTTAACGCAAGGGTTAGGAGTACGCAAGTTTTTATATTCTTCAATGAAATAGTCCGCAACTTCCTTTTTGAATTTTTCCCTAACATCAATAATATAAAAAGGAATATCTAAAATCGCCGCAATTCTTTTTGCATCTTGAAGTCCGTCAATATCGCAGCAAGCATTGTCCTTGTCGCACTTAATCTCAGACCCAGACCAAAGTTTCATCATAAAGCCGATTACTTCATAGCCTTGATCTTTTAGAATTTTTGCTGCGACAGAAGAATCAACTCCTCCAGACATTCCAATGGCGATTTTAATTTTGGATTTATTTTTAACCATTAATTATCTACTAATCATAAAAGCAAGGCTTTGTTGGATTTCGACGGTTGCAAGCGCATGTAGCCTTGAGAGCGCCTAGAAATCCAATGAAGCGAGCGAAATTATTCTACTAAGTTTTTCAAAAGCATTGCGATCGTAACAGGGCCAATTCCGCCTGGAACCGGCGTGTAAAACGAAGCTTTCTTATAGCACTCTGGATCAATGTCGCCTAAAAGCTCGCCTCCAACTTCTGAAGTTCCGGCATCAATTAGAACAACCCCTTCCTTAACCATATCCGGCTTTATCAAACCTGCTTTTCCAGTAGCTGAGATAATTACGTCTGCAGTTTCTGTAATATGGCCGAGATTTTTTGTGCTCCCGTCGGCGATAACAAGTCCCTTGACTGCCTCCTCCATGCACTGCGCCACCGGCCAGCCGACAAGAAAGCCTCTTCCGACCACTAAAACCTCATACTCTTCAATATTTTTATCTGCTAGTTCGATTGCCTTCAGTATTGCAAGAACTACAGGAGGTGTAAAATGCGAATGAAATCCTCCGCAGAAGCGCAAGCCGTCAATGTCTTTGTCCGGACTGATAGCGTTAATGATTTCATACTTATCAAAATTCTTAGGAATAGGAATTTGAACCATTATTCCATCGATTGTATTATCGGTATTTAGCTCTTTTATTTTAGAAATAATTTCTTGCTGCTCGGCATTTTCATCGAATTTGTAGACTCTTACAAAAACGCCGATTTTCTCAGCAATTCGCTTTTTAAGAGCAACATACCTCTCGCAAATAACATCGTTGCCAATCAAAAAAACAGCTAAGCCAGGCTTCCGCTCCATTTTTTCTACTTTATTTTTAAGATCTTCGATTATTTCGTCTCTAATCTTCTTTCCATCAAACATCTTTATAAACTCCTTAAGATACAAGTTACAAGAAACAATAACCAGTTAATATTCAACCTTCAAATTCTAATATCCAAATATTTGTTTATTGATTATTGAGGATTGGGTTTTGTTTGTATCTTGTCTCTTGTTCCTTGGTTATTTTCTCCTTGATTTATAATCAAGAATTGCCTTTTTAATTCCCTCTGCTGCCAAGATAGAGCAGTGATATTTTGGCGCCGGTAATTTCCCCAAAGCTTCATTAATATCATCTTTGGAAATTTTTAAAGCATCATCCAAGCTCTTGCCCCTAGCCAGCTCGGTAGTCATTGAAGAGGAAGCAATCGCCGCAGCACAACCCAAAGTCTTGAACTTTATGTCTTCAATATATTCTTCGTCGTCCCTCTTGCCGACCTTAATTGATATCTGCATCACATCGCCGCACTTAAGGTTGCCGACTTCTCCGATTCCGTCAGCATTTTCTATTTCGCCGACGTTGCGAGGATTGGCAAAGTGATCCATTACTTTTTCTGTATATTCCATAATTTACTCCGTTTCTACTTAAAGGGCGACATTTCCCTTAGCTTCTTAATAATATTTGGAAGCACTTCTGCCACCTTGTTTATATCGTCTTCTGTTGTTTCCCTACTCAAAGAAAATCTAATTGCACCATGAGACAATTCGCGAGGAATATCCATTGCCATTAAAACATGGCTTGGGTCAAGGCTTCTAGCCGTACAAGCCGAACCAGAAGATACAGCAATTCCTAGAAAATCTAAGTTGAGTATAATTGCTTCTCCTTCGGCATTTTTAAAACTGATATTTAAAATAGCTGGACTTCTCTTCTCTCTATCACCATTTAAATATGTTTCCGGTATATTTTTTAATATTGAATCCTCTAATTTATTACGAAGCTTCTCAATATTTTTAATTTCTGGCCTTTGATTTTCAACTTCTTTTATCGCGGCCGCAAGACCAACAATCGAAGATGTATTCTCTGTGCCTGCTCTAAATCTAAATTCCTGATCGCCGCCAACAATTTGAGGTTCAATTGGCGTTCCCTTTTTTATGAATAAAACTCCGATTCCTTTTGGGCCATGAAACTTGTGAGCCGTAAGGGTTAGCAAATCAACATGGAGATATTTTGTGTCCATATTAAAGAATTCTGCAGCCTGCACCGCATCAGTGTGAAAGTAAATTTTGTGTGAAAATTTACTTTCAGAATTTAGAGCTTTGAGCTTTGAGCTTTGATTTTTATTTGTTATTTGGGATTTGTTATTTGGGATTTGCTTGGTTATTGTTTCTTGTTCCTTATTTCTTTGCAAATTAATTTTCTCTATTAATTTGCCTATTTCACGTATTGGCTGAACGGTGCCAACTTCGTTATTCACGTACATAACCGAAACCAAAATAGTATTGTCCTTAATAGCGCTTTTAACATCTTCAGTCTGTATGACCCCCAACTTATTCGGCTTTACATATGTTGCTTCAATTTTACCTTCTTTTTCTAAATCCTGAATAGTATGAAGCACCGCATGATGTTCAATCGCGCTTGTGACAACATGTGGCTTGGTTGTCATCCTGAGCAATTTCGCCTTTGGCGAAGAGTCGAAGGATCCCCTAAGGGCGTTAATTAATCCTTTTATAGCCAAATTATCCGATTCGCTTCCGCCTGAAGTAAAAATTACTTCTGTAGGCTTGCAGTTCAAAAAATCAGCCACAGTGTCACGGGACTGGTCAATTAGTTTTCTAGCTCCTTGCCCAAATGAGTGCAAAGAAGAAGGGTTACCAAAAAATTCGTGCGATTTGTTCATCGCCTCGATTACTTTTGGATCAATATTTGTAGTCGCCGCATTATCTAAATATATTCGCTTCATAATTTAAAATTTACTAATTTATAATTTAAATTGAATTCCAAATGACTTAATTTTTTAATTTTAAAATTTAATTTTTTAAATTGATTTTAAATTCTAAATTTTAAATTGAAAATTAGCCTTTGATTTCCTTCGCGATTTTTCTTAAATCGCTCACACACTTCTTGCAATCCTGCCCTCCAATAAGACGCTCAAATTCTTCTTTGGAAATCAAATAAGCCACCGGTTTCGAATACCGCGCAACCTGATAGACTTCCCCACTCTCAACTTCCTTAATAACCTTTGATAGATCATTTTGCAACTTGTTTGTTGTGATATTTTTCATTGTTTACTCGCTAATGTTATAGCACATCTAATGTAACATTTTAGAAAAACTCTGTCAATATTTCTCAATAAAGATGTTTTGCTATAATAAGAAAGTATTAAATAAAGAGGGAAAGGAGATTAAATGAATCCAGAAGCCGGTCCTTCGCCATTTGAAGAAGCAAGAGAGGAAACAGAAACAGAAATTGAAAGATTAAATGAAGAACTTAACAGCATACCCAAAGAAGAAAGAGCGAAAAGAGTTCAGAAAATCAGCAATCATCTTGAATCGCTTGGAATTAATATAGCAAACATGGATCAAAGAGATTTAGTTACAAGATTCGTCACAGAAGAAGCAAAAGGGCTATTAAATAGCAACTAGCTCGCTTCTCTTAAAGCAGCTGCTTCTAATTCCTCTTGTTTTTTATCTATCGCTTTTTCATATATTTTCAAAAGTTCTCTCACAGAAGTTTCGGTTGAGAATTCATCAATTCGTGAAAGACCTTCTTTTGCGAATTTCTCTCGAAGTTCATCGTCTTCCAGAAGTTTTAAAGTTTTATCTACAAAGTCCTTGATCTCGAGCTTGGTTAAAAAGCCGTCTTTCCCGTCGTGTATTAAGTCGGTCGGACCCATTTTTCCAACTGCCACCGGAGGAGTACCCGAAGCCATCGCTTCGGCGACCACGATTCCCTGCGTCTCCGTATAAGATGGGAACGTAAACAAATCCGCCATTCCAAAGGCTTTGTTTGCATCCTCTTTTGGCAGCATGCCAGTCAAAGTAACTGATTTTTGAATTTTTAGCTCCTTAATTCTTTCCTTGCACCATTTCTCTTCCGGTCCCCCGCCCACCATTAGAAGATGACATTTTGGATAAGCTTTTTTGATTTTTACGAATGCTTTAAAAAGAAAATCCAGGTTCTTTTCTTTAGCGATTCGAGATAGATAAAGTAGAATCTTGTCGTCTTTGTCTATATTGTACTTTTCCCTCAATTCTTTACTCTCTCTGTGCCTGTACGCTTTTGGATCAATACCCGTCATCACCACATCGATCGGTTTAGTCACTTTATATTTCAGCAATATTTTCTTCATTGATTTTGAAGGCGTAATAACCTGATCACATGTATTGCAAAATCGCTTAGACATATTCTTTAAATACGCCCGAACGATCAGAGAAAACACCCCTGCATAATGAGTATATTCAGCGATCAGAGTATGGTAGGTATGAACTAAAGGCTTATCGTATTTCCTAGCGACATATCGAGCCAGTCTTCCTGCTGTAAACATGTGCTGGGCATGGATTATATCCAAGCTTCCCATCACATCTTCCGGCAGGTAGATTTTCTCAATGTCAACCAAAGGAAAAAATATTGGATAAAGCCTTCCTTTTGGGTCAGTGATCGAAGGAAAACGATAAACATTTTTTTGGTCTTCTGCCTCGGGATGCTCAGGCGTAAATATGAAAACCTCATGCCCCTTCTCTTCTAAAGCTTTTTTAAATGTTTCAACCGAGACAGCAACCCCATTCATCACCGGCGAATAACATTCTGTAAAAATACCAATTTTCATTTTTCAAGTTCTCACTTAATACTTCACAATACTATGCAAGCCCAAAGAGCTTGCAAGCTTTTTTTGTCGTTTCCTTTTCCACCTCCGCTAAACTTAAGTCTTTTATCTCGGCGATTTTTTTAGCCACTTCAACTACGTATGCCGGTTCGTTTCTTTTCCCTCGATATGGTTCAGGCGAAAGAAACGGGCAGTCAGTCTCAACCATCAAGGAACCAAGAGGAATTTTTTTGATAACTTCCCCAAGATCTTGGTTATTTTTAAAAGTAATATTTCCAGTAAATGAGATAGCAAAATTTAAATCAAGGAGCTTCTCAGCAAATTCATCATCGCCGGAAAAACAATGGACTACCCCGCGCAAAGATCCGCTATAACTCTTTAAAATCGCTAATATGTCTGCTTCGGCTTCGCGATTATGAATAATCACCGGTAAATTAAGTTCTAGGGCCAAGTCCAGCATCTGCTCGAAACAAAAAATCTGTTCTTCGCGCGAAGGATAATGGGCAAACTGAGACGACCGCTTTAGAAAATAATAATCAAGCCCAATTTCTCCTATTGCCACAACTTTACTCTGGCTTGCCAATTTCGTAAGCTCTCCTCTAGTCTCAATATTTAAATCTAGGGCAGAGTGTGGATGAAGACCAATCGTCGCATAAATTTCCGGATAGCGCCTTGCTAAATCGCAGGAAATTTTAGAACTAGCAATATCTACCCCAACATTTATTATTTTTTCGACGCCTGCGCTCTTCGCCCTCCCCAAAACAGACGACACTTCGTGTTTAAATTCAGGAAAATTCAAATGTGCATGAGTATCTACAAACATAAAACTACGTTTTCTGTTAATTTATCATTTTTCATTTCACATTTTTCATTCAATTATCAATGATTAAATTTTCAAATGGTAAATAAATGAGAAATGATTAATGGCAAATGGTAAATGTTTTGGAGATTTATCTCCAAAACTGAACATATAAGATACACATTACCACAACCGCTGCTGCGAAAATATCTCTCTTGTATACATGCTCCTTGAAAAACATTGATGATGCTAAGTAAACCAGAAACGGTCCCAAAACCAAGATCATAGTGGTTTCAATCACCCCTAGGCTTTGAAATCCGTAAAATTTCAAAACCATCTGAACAACGCCAAAAATCGCCGATAGAATGGCTAGTGCAAATGCATTTCGGTGCATTTCCAGAAGTTTTGGTTTAAACATAATTAGAAATACAACTGCAATGATCGTTGTGCGGGCAAAATATAGAGCTACGGGCGATAAAGCGCCGAGAAGCTCTTTGATAATTATTGATTCCAAAGACATTAAAACCATTGCAATTAAAGTCCTCCATGCTACTTTGCTGATCCGGACATGATGGGCGCGAAATCGTGTAGCCAAGAGAGCGCCGGTTGCGATAATTCCCGGAATAAAAACGCTCCAATTGCGTTCGGCCGGCAAAAATATGGTGGCAAAGATAATTGTTACAAGAGGAGACAAAAGCATTATGAGTTCAAATTCATGCAAATCTTCTTTTTGAATCCCTTGTGAGTATAAAATATTCCAGTTAACAGCAACTAAAATCATCAGTATAAACAATGCGATATACTTCCATTCAAGGAATGAACCCATGTCAAAGCTGCCCCACCTTGTCAAAAATATTGCCGTAATAATAGAGAGCCAAATAAATTGTAACGGCAAAAACCGCATCACCGGCACTTTGTATTTGCATAACACAAACTTATCGGCAACAACACCGCCGGCATACCCCAATGATGCGACTATTACTGCAAACAATTCCACCTCCAAACCACATCGTGGCATTTATCATTTATTAATTACCATTTATCATTTAATTTTCAATGATCAATTATCAATTGGTAAATAAATGAAAATTGAAAAATGGCAAATGAAAAATTACTTTTCCTCGTTCAATCGAGGGAAAAGTGGTTCCGGCTCCAATATTTCAAGCTGTTTCTTCATCTTCCCAGCAGTTTCCGGCGTAAAAGGCTCCAGCATTTTGGCAAGTTCAAATAATTCCCAATATATAACATTTAAAACTCTTGCCACTTCAGCGGTGCCCTCTTTAGCCAACTCCCAAGGTTTTTTTTCATCGATATAAGAATTTAATTTTCTTATCTCGCCCCAAATTTCTTGCAGAACAATATCAAATTTCATGTCGGTCATATTATCGTCAAAAATCAGTTTAGTTGTTTTTTCCTCGTCAGCATCCGATATCTCGTCTTGAGAATAATATCTCATCGCTCGATCTGTCTTAATCTGATATTTATTAATCATTGCGATCGTTCTCTGAACAAGATTGCCCAAACTGTTTGAAAGATCAGCTTTATACTTTTCTTCCATTTTTTCCCAGCTAATATCACCGTCTTTCGAGCTTGGCAAAGAAGAAATCAAAAGATATCTTGATCCGTCAACGCCAAATTTTTCGGCCACTTCTTCAGGATTTATGACATTGCCTAGTGATTTTGATATTTTCCTGCCATTAATCGTAATATATTCATGAGAAATAATTTTTGTCGGCAAAGGAAGCTCTGCTGATAGAAGCATTGCAACCCAATATACAGCGTGAAACCGCAAAATCCCTTTTCCGATTATATGAATTCTCTCATCGCCGCCTTCCCAATATTTTTTATACAGCTCCCCGTCCGTTGCAAAATCTAAAGCAGTTATGTAGTTCGAAAGAGCATCAACCCAAACATACATAACTTGATTTGGATCTCCAGGCACCGGCACTCCCCACTTTTCTGCTCGATCAATGGAACGGGAAACTGAAAAATCCTCTAGACCACTCTTTAAGAAACTTAGCACTTCATTTTTACGAAAATCCGGAAATATTTGTAATTTGCCGCTCTCAATTAGTTCTATCAATTGATCTTGATATTTTGATAAAGCAAAAAAATAATTTTCTTCCTCAACTACCTCAGGAGCAGTTCCATGCTCTGGGCACTTGCCATCGACTAAGTCTTTTTCTTTTTTAAATTCCTCACAGCCAACGCAGTAATACCCTTTGTAGTTCTTCTTATAAATATCTTCTTTTTTTAACAAATTCCAAAATTTCTCTGCTCCTCGAAAATGCTTTTCTTCAGTAGTTCGGATAAAACTATCGTATGATAAATTGAACTCTGTTTTTAAGTTCTTAAAATACTCTACATATTCATCAACATATTCCTTGACCGGCTTCCCTGCTTTCTTCGCTGCCTGAACATTTTTCAGGCTGTTTTCATCTGTTCCACTGACAAAATAGACATCATCCTTTTTGATATCTCGGTACCATCTAGCTAAAACATCGGCCTGCACTTTTTCTACGGCATGCCCAATATGCGGTTTAGCGTTGACGTAATCTATCGCAGTCGTAATGTATATTTTTTTTGCCATAATAATTCATGTCATCCTGAGCGACTTCGCCGCGGGCGAGGAGTCGAAGGATCTTTTCCTTAAGTTCAATACAAAAAAATAAATCCCCGCTAAATAAATAGTATCAAATCAAAATTCTCTCTACAAGAACAAAATAATAAAGAATGGAATGTAGTTAAAGAATGGAATGTAGTTATTGTTCGAGCCCTGCCTGCCGGTAGGCAGGTTGTCGAGAACTATTTACTCAGAGTCGTAATCGGCCTTGACTGGACAATATAAAATCGATCATTTGCTAATGAAACTAGCTGCATGATAAAAGCCCGAGATAAATCTCGGGCTTCGATTCGATTACAAAACAATGATCGATTCTTAATGAGTAGTTCTCCCTACCATGGAAGATGAACTTCTGGCTTGAATCCGAGTTCACGCAGTCGGGACGTTCCAGTTCTGAAATCGTAAGAATAGACAGGGAATTGTTCTTCTCCCTTTGGGGACAGATACCCCCCTACCTTAGTCGAGCAATCAAGAGTAAATAAGCAACCACCTCCTTCAGATGCTTTTGCGCTAAGGTCAAACGGTTCCCTTGTTGAAAACCAGGGCAATGACTCAGGTATTGAGAGCGAATACAGTGCCCCAACCAGAAGATAATCTTCATCCGTGTATTGCGTGGGAACGAAATCAATTCCAGGCGCCTCCTTCCATCTTGGCATCCCAAAGATTATGTTCGCTCCATACTCAGATTGAAGGTAACGTGCATGACATATTGTTGCCAATGCTTCGAACCGCCAATCAGACAACCCGCCGAGAAACGCCACTCCTACGCTTTTCACCCCTCCAAGCAAAGCACGATCATGGGCATCGAGACGATATTCGTAGTTGAATTTGGCAGCACCGAGTGGGTGGATGTTTCTATAAACCTCCCGGTCATATGTTTCCTGCCAAACTATAGAGAAAGTCACGCCAGACTCAGCAAGCGCTCTGTAATCATCAGGGCTTTTATATGGGAAGAAGTTTAATCCGATGTTGATAGCTCCTCCCCTTCTAGCGGCCGCGACATATTCAGCACAGATAGAAGAATTGAAAAATAGAGAATCAGTTGCAGCAACAAACTCAATCTCCTTATAACCCATCTCAATAAGCTTTAGTGCTTCCAATTCAACCTCATTTGGTTCCAATCGAGTGACACTGTGCTCCCCTCTACCCCAGGCACAATAAGCACAATCGCCAAGACACCTACCTTTTCTGAGATCGCCACTTGAAATGTAGAGAGGTGGCATGAGGAACAGCCTTTTATCCCATTTTTCCGTTCTTCTCCGTACTGCTTCAGAAAATACGACGTGGCGAGCTTCTCCTTGCGCCAAAAGAAGCAACGCAATATCCCTTAATCCCAATAAATCTTTCTGAATTATATCCTCAACTTCTTTCATAGAAGGGGGACCACCGCCTAAAAGATCGCTGAGATTTGCAAGATTGAAGAACCTACTAAACATGACCACAGCCTCCTTTTCAATGTCCGTGCCTCAAGAGACTCTCAAGACATCGTGGTAATTTACCATAATCGAAAAAATTTGTAATTATTTTTTTCATGTTAAAAAAATATATTGACTTTTTAGCTTCAATATGTAATATTTATTTGTAGAAATAAATTACAACAATGGATAAAAATATAGCAAAAATTATTGAAGGGCTAGGCTTTGAGGGCAAAGAAGCAGTTGTTTACCTTGCTTGTTTAGAGCTAGATTATGCTTCAAATTCACAAATTGCTGAAAAAACTAAATTAAACCGAATTACCAACTACGAGATATTAAAACGATTGGAAAAACGAGGAGTAATTACGGTTTATCTCAAAAAAGAAAAAAAATACTTCATGGCAGTTGATCCCAGGTTAATCGTTAGGCAAGTAAAAGAGAAAATAAAAATCGCAGAAAATGCTTTACCTGAAATATTATCGATAGTTAATCAAATAAAAAAGAAGCCAAAAATTCAATACTATGAAGGAACAGAAGGAATAAAAAATATCTATCTTGACTCTTTGGATTGTTCTCAAAAAGAAATACTAACATTTACAAATCCTAAGGACATTTATAACTTTTTAGGCAGAGAATTCAGTGACGAATATGTAAATGAAAGGACTAAAAGAAATATTAGAGTAAAAGGATTGGCCCCGAATGATCAATATGGAGAAGAGGCCAAAAAGGAAGGGCATAAACTCTTAAGAGAAACAAGGCTGTTTGATAAAGAAGCTTATGATATAAAAAATGAGATAATGATCTATGACGATAAAATCGCCATATTCTCAGATATAGATGAGATTGGTCTGATAATTGAAAACGAAAAATTAGCCCAAACTTTCAAAAGCATCTGGCATATGGCTTGGGATAAAATGAACTTTTAATCTAGTCTTTGAACTTGCTTAACACCCAAGGTCTTAGTTCTATATAAAACCGATATCGACCTTACGGTCGAATCTTTTTGTATCCTTCCTCGCTTGTCAGAAAATTCTCATTAGTTATCACCTTCTTGCCGGTTTCACTTTCCAACTCTTGTCTTGCGCGTTTGGCGATGCCGCCGCCTTTCACACCGGCTTTTTTGTTTGGCAGAAACCCAACAGCTTCATCCGTTTCAGCAATTTGCCGCGTTGAAAGTTCCGCTAATGCAGTAAAAATTAGCTCGGCTTCTGACATATGATCTCGCAAGTTATGATTTTTTAAACCCTTAAGTTTTTTGTGCCTACCGACAGTTAAACCGCTCCACTCTTGATGAATAACATTTGTTAAAATTGCAAATTCATTTTGCTCTTCTATGCCATTGTTCTTCCAATAATCAGTCAATTTATTTCTAGTTTCCTGACCCATCATCCGTTGCTGAATCCACTTTCCACTTTGCCCCAAATTCTGCCAATTTTGCCTCGCCCGATTCAATGATTTTTCTGGATCTTGAATTTCTTGTATTCTTTCATATCCCACCTTGGCCAGCCAGAGCTTAAATGGCTCAGCATTTTTTGATGGAATTGATTGGATGATACGCAACATTGTTTCAGTATCGGCGACATCAGTGATTCTCATTTTGTCGTCTGCAGCTTTTAATTTCAACCGGTGACATTTTGTCACCACTTCACTACCTTCTTTGCGAAGTCGCTCAGCAAGTTTGTTCCAGTATTTCCTTGCGTCTTTGCTCTCTGTCAAAATTTCCACCACATCAACAACAGAGAAGAACCATCTCCCTTTCTTCTCATCCCATTTTCTTCTAATTTTTCTGCCCTCAAATAGAGCTATTTCTAATTCTGTCATTTGTCCCCTTAATCCTGTATCAAATTAATAATCAATCTCACAATTGATTCCTTTTCCCTTGGATTGCTTGAGGCAACGAGAAGAGCTAGAGCTACCAGCGTCCGGTCGGAAATCTTTACCTCGCCGTTATTTTTAAATAAAAAACTATTTTCATTCAAAAAGTGTAAGAACAAAAGCGACCCAATTCTCTTGTTGCCGTCGGAAAAAGGATGGTCTTTTATCACAAAATAAATAAGGTGGGCGGCCTTTTCCTCCAAAGAACCATACAACTCCTCTCCGCCGAATGTCTGGTATAAGTTGCCCAAAATTCCCTCAAAAGTATGGCCTCTCTCAGAACCAAACAGGTCTCCAACAATTTTCTTTTTTAGCAAATCCTCTTTTAGTTCGTCGATTATTTGCCTGGATTTGTAATAATTTAGTTGATATTTTGACTTCTTAAATTTCTCAATCTTGATATCGCCTTCGTCGTATTCGCCGAGCACTTTCCACGTTTTAGAATATCTTTCTATTACATCCAGGATCTCTTTTTCGTGACCAGACAATTCTTGAATCTTAGCTTTTGCAGTAATGAATTGAATAATTGACTGCACTTCTTTGAATTTCTTATCATTTATAATATAACCGTTGACCAAATACTGCTTTAAAGTTTTAGTCGCCCAGATACGAAAATCAGTCGCTTTCTGTGAATTTACTCGATAGCCAACAGAAATAACTGAATCTAAATTATAGAATTTTGTTTTATAGGACTTATTATCTTCGGCAGTATGTTCCAAAATGGAACATACTGAATTCTCTTCCAGTTCTTTCGATTTAAAAATATTATTTAGATGCTTTGTTATGGCCTGACGGTTTACACCAAAAAGATCAGCCATTTGATTTTGATTAAGCCAAATAGTATCATCCCTGAACGTAGCTTTGATCTCAACATCACCAGATTTAGATTTATAAATTATCAATTCCCCTTCACTTTTCATTGTGTCCTCCTTGTTTTCTTCCATTATACCGAACAGATACCAAACATGCAAAAACAAGTGCTTAGAACCTAGGAATTTTGTCGTGAAACGATAAGTACTATTTCCCCTTTTAATTGGTGATCAGACAAATCGCCAATAATTTCATCGATAGATCCACCCCAATATTCTTCAAACATTTTTGTAATTTCGCGGGCAATGAAAACTTTAGCATCTTCCCCAAAATATTCTCTAATCTCCCCCAGAGCTTTTTCTAAGCGGTTTGCAGATTCATAGATAACTATTGGGACATTTAATTTGATGAGCTCCTTAAATTTGGTTTGGCGGCCTTTTTTCTTCGGTAGAAAACCGGCGAAATAAAATTCTTTTTCAATCATTCCGGAAATAGATGCCGCAGCCGTTAGTGCGGAAGGACCAGGTATCGGAATAATCTGTATTCTGTTATCTGTATTCTGTATTCTTGCGATAAGTTCTTGGCCTGGATCAGAAATGCCTGGCGTACCGGCGTCCGTTGCTAAAGCGATATTTTTACCCATTTTCAACTGCTCGATTATATATTCAATCTTAGAAAGCTTGGAATGTTGAAAATACGATATTGTTGTATTTTTTATGTCAAAATGATCGAGCAACTTTTTTGTTACTCTTGTATCTTCACAAGCGATTAGATCAACTTCTTTCAGAACACGAAGGGCTCGAAGCGTAATGTCTTCGAGATTTCCGATCGGAGTAGCAATTATATATAAAATCCCAGTTTTCATGTCAGAACAGTACCATGAATTCAATTTTTAGTCCACTATTTCAAAAGAATGAGTAAATGGTGGCAAGACCAGCAATTGTCATTAAAGCAACACAAAGCCAGCCTAGAATTTTTGAGCCGATCCCTGAAGCATATTCTCCCATCACCGATTTATTACTAGAAATAAGTACTATAACAACAAGAAGCAGCGGGGCCGCCAATCCATTTGCCACCGCCGAATAAATCAATGCTTTGATTGGATCTAGCCCGATAAAATTTAGGGCTAGCCCGATTAGGGTAGCAATAATGATTACACCATAAAATGCCGACGCTTCCTTCAGCTTATGATAAAGCCCTTCTTTCCAGTTAAAAGTCTCAGACAAGGCATAAGAAATTCCTCCAGCCAATATAGGGATAGCCAAAAGACCGATCCCAATAATTCCAACAGCAAACAAAAGATAGGCATTGTTCCCGGCAATTGGTCTTAATGTGTTGGCAGCATCAGCCGCCGTCGCTATGTTAGTCAAACCGTTTTTATTTAAAACTGCCGCACAAACTGAAACGATAAAAAACATTACCAAGTTCGAATAGAACATTCCGGACCAAACATCTGTTTTCATCCTCTTAATTTGATCCTGATTAATATTTTCTTGCCGAGATTTGATCGTTACATTACCTTTTTCGGTTTGCTCTTCAATTTCTTGAGATCCCTGCCAGAAGAATAAGTATGGAGAGATGGTCGTGCCCAAAATGCCGCAAATCAAGATGATTTGCTCTTTTGAAAGAGACAGTGAGGGCAAAACCAAACCCTTGAAGGCTGCTCTCCAATCCATCGCTACAGATGGAATAAACGCGGTAAATACATAAGCCAAAAGTGCAAATGAAAGATACTTTAGATATTTGGAATATGTCTTATAAGAAATGAATATTTGTAGTCCCAATGTGATTATAGTAAAAGCAATTGTGAGTTGAGTAAAGGATAGGGACGGAAGAAGA
Source organism: Patescibacteria group bacterium (assembly GCA_023484645.1). The sequence continues at coordinate 465 of JAMCZZ010000026.1, read as the reverse complement.
AGTCTAGCTGACTCTGCCATTGCACCAATGTCCGCGCCGATATTAAAAACATTGGCTCCAAATAGAAGTAAAGTAGAAGCAATTAAAACCCATTTTGGAAAATACCTCTTGATATTGGCGGCCAGTCCTCGTCCTGTAACCAATCCGATTCGCGCGCACATTTCTTGTACACCGGCCATTAAGGGAAAAGTTAAAAGCGCCAGCCAGTTCAGTTGGAAACCATATTTTGCACCTTGCTGTGAGTATGTTGCAATTCCAGAACAATCATCATCAGCCGCGCCGGTAGTTAAACCCGGCCCCAATTTTTCCCAATACTCTCTCGTTTTTTTAACTGGTTCACCGGCATGGACAGCCTTAGCTACTTTCTCCGTGGCGTCTATAGTTTTATCAAGCGCAACTGCTGGCGATCCGGCTATTTTTTCTAAAACATCTTTTGGCACTTTCACCTCCTCCAGTTGAAAAAAC
>JAMCZZ010000030.1:3350-3691 GCA_023484645.1 Patescibacteria group bacterium | reverse complement strand
ATTTAAAAGTTAATTAAGGATTTACATATGAAATTATTTTTAGATATAGAAACCCTACCGGCTCCTGGCGATAAGATGGATTTGATTCGCCAATTTTGGAATGACTCCAGAAAGAAAAATGGCGGAAAGGAAGCGATTAAGGGAGTTAATGATTTTGACACCTTTTTCCGAAACACCTCTTTTCAGGGCGAATTCGGCCGCATTTGCTGCATTGGCTATGCCATAGACAATCAACCGGCCGATTGTCTTTTTGGGGATGAAAAAGAAATCCTTCAGAAATTCTGGGCTATCGCCAAAGATGCCGACTTATTTATCGGTCACAACGTTATGGATTTTGATTT
>JAMCZZ010000030.1:2769-3340 GCA_023484645.1 Patescibacteria group bacterium | reverse complement strand
GCATAAGGGATAATTTTTTAAAGAACAGCGATATGCCAGTGAATCAGGGAAAGCTGCTCGAGGTGATAAATGATGTAATTAGTGAGAAAACCATCCTTTTGTACACTTTTCTTGTTGCTTCAACGTCCCTCTTACAATACCGAATGATATCATCCAACTTACCAGCTAGAAAATAATCATAAACTTTACTTCCATCAATACCCTCTTCCTTCAGAAATTCTGGGCTATCGCCAAAGATGCCGACTTATTTATCGGTCACAACGTTATGGATTTTGATTTACGTTTCATTTACAAACGTTCCGTTGTTTTAAACGTCAGGCCCTCAAGGGAGCTGAGTTTTGCCCGTTACCGCAACAATCCTATCTTTGACACCATGTGTGAATGGGAAAAATGGAGCGGCAAGGGCACAGGGCTTCACAAGCTAAGCATTGCTCTAGGTATAGAATCTCCAAAGGAAGAGGGTATTGATGGAAGTAAAGTTTATGATTATTTTCTAGCTGGTAAGTTGGATGATATCATTCGGTATTGTAAGAGGGACGTTGAAGCAACAAGAAAAGTGTACAAAAGGATG
>JAMCZZ010000030.1:0-2759 GCA_023484645.1 Patescibacteria group bacterium | reverse complement strand
CGTTATGGTTTTTGATAGGGCTTAGTGGTAAAATATAAACAATAAATTGTTAATTATTGTTCGAATCCGAGAGCGTACGGATCAAGAACTAATAGATGGCTTCTCGACTTAATATTAAAAAACAAAAATGAAATTTTTGAAATTCCTATCTTTAATCATTATCTCAATTTCTCTTTTAATTTTTATTTTTGTCCTAAATTTTAAACTTTTTATACTCAAACCGGAGAACACAAAGCAATTACTCATCACTAGTAATGTTTATCCCGTTGTCTCTGCTGGCATAAGGGATAATTTTTTAAAGAACAGCGATATGCCAGTGAATCAGGGAAAGCTGCTCGAGGTGATAAATGATGTAATTAGTGAGAAAACTGTCCAAAATATTGTTGAGGATATAGTCGACCAGTTTTACTTTGCAGTCGACAATCCTGGCACGAAGCCAAAAATAACAATCCATCTTTCGGGCCTTCAATCGCAAGTTCAGAGCGAGGTAGAAAAGACTTTACCGAAAGGACAGAAACTTGAGTTGCCGTTAGTTCTTGCAGATAAGGATATTGATTTAAAAACAAACCCAATTGCTGCTCTATTTTTTAACTTAAACCTCATTCTAATTGTTGAAGGAGCGATCATTTTCTTATTTTTATTAATCATCCTAATTCCTGGCAATTGGACACAAAGGTCTATGTGGCTTGGGTCAACCTTTTTGTTCACCGGTCTGCTTGAACTTCCGGTGGTACTTTTTTACTATTTCGGTCTTTCTGATCAAGCTTTTGCAAATCTAGCAAAATTATCTGGCCTTAAGGATGAAAAGTTTCTTTTGGGTGCACAAAAAGTAATAGTGTCAATTGTCGACTATGAAAAAGTATATTATATGATCGCAACAGCAGGACTAATTGTTCTTGGGATTGTCTTTATAATTATCGGTAGACTGGTGAGGAAGGAAAAAATAGATATACTCGACCAGAAAAAACCGACAGATATTACAATTGCCACTGCTGTTAAACCAGAGCAAACTGATCAAAAAAAGACAGAACCAGCCACAGAAACAAAGCCAGTAGTTCCTTCAACTCCGACGCCAGCGCCAAAACCAACAGAGGTGGTAGCAAAAACGACAGCAGAGGCTAAGAGTACAACAAAAAAATAAATCTCTATCGATCATATACTTTATATCAATTACAAATTGAGACTAATTACGAATAATATTCAACACTCTCCTTGTCTGTACTCCCTCTTTAGTAAATCTGAAGATTATGCCAAGTTGTACGTCTTTAATTTTAAGATATTGAACGATTTGAGAAAAAACTTTTTTAAATTGAAACGTTCCTGTTTTTAATTCAATAATTACTTTATTGTCAATTACAAAATCAATATATCTCTTGCCTATTAACTTATCTTTAAAATAAATAGGGCAATAAACTTCTCGCTGGAAGTTTATTTTCTTTTCTTTCAATAGTTCTTCAAGTGCGTCACCATATAGCTTTTCATTATGACCATACCCAAGTTCATTTTCAATTTGATAAACAAATCCCACAAGCTTATAAGATAGTTCTTTATAGATTAATTCAGACATTAGTAATTGGTAATTAGTGAAAGATTTGTAATCGATATATTATTTGAATGATATGTTAGTAATTTGTAATTAGTTTACATTTGTAATTGATATATCTTTGCTGTCTGTTGACTTCCCAGTCTCTTCTTCCTTGGCTGGTGAGTTAGATTCTGGTATTTCTACTGATTCTGTCTTATTCTCGGCTGTGTCTGTTACCTTGTCTTCCTGTGGTTTTTCGGCCTCGGGAGTTTTTTCTTGACTCGTATCATTTGTGGTCGCTTTTTTACCTGCTTGCCCCGCGGAGCCTTGGCGGCGTGGGGTCTGAAACAGTGCCCCTTCGCCTTCGTTTGGATCAAAAGGTTTCTTTTTAAGGATGGGGATGGAGAAATAAAAGGTAGTACCGTGGTCTTTTGCATCGACTGAGCTCTTAAACCAAATTTTGCCTTTATGCAGTTCTATAAGGTTTTTGGAAATAAACATACCTAGCCCTGTGCCTTTGACCTCGTCCTTAAATACGTTTACTTGAGTGAATTTCTCGAACATATGTTCATATTTATCTTTTGGAATGCCACGGCCATTGTCCTCAACGGAAACTACGATTTTGTCGTCGTCTGCATGGCACTTGACGACGATTTTCCCCGGAGGATCGGTGTACTTTATTGCATTACCCATGAAATTTATCATCACCTCTATAATTCGAGGAACGTCCAAGAAAGTCTTTGGCAGTTTATTCTTTGGCTTTTCAAAAGTGAGAGTGTGACCAGCTTCTTTTGCTTTCATTTTGATTTCTGCAAATGCCTGGTCGATAACATCTTCGATCTGTGTCTCAGTGTAGATGATATGAACACGATTTGACTCAATTCTAGAAACGTTGAGAAGATCTTTGACCAATGCTGCCAAGCGCTTCGAAGAATTATAAACGTTGGTCAAATACTCCTTTGCCTTCGGATTTAGTTCTCCTGCCATCTTTTCATCAATGATCATGGAGAGATACCCCTCAATAGCAGCAATCGGAGTGTTCAACTCGTGCGACGCCATGGACAAGAAGTTGTCCTTAGTCTCGTCAAGTTCCTCTAAGTGCTGATTCGCCTCATCAAGCTTCTTCGCAAGTCTTTCCAAATCTTCTTTTTGTTTGATCTCTGCTTTAACGCTTTTAATGAGAACATATCCGCCATATGTTGCCAGCACCCAAATTCAAGTAACCCCTGGCGTG
>JAMCZZ010000005.1 GCA_023484645.1 Patescibacteria group bacterium | reverse complement strand
TTCCTTGTCGGGCAAGAGAAAACAAACCCGTACTGGCTTAAAACGGTGAAGCCCTATCGTGTTATGCTAACACAAGGTAGCATGTTAAAACGAGGGTAATACCGTGGGTAAGTCGGTCGCCATATGGCGACTTGACCCTGTAACGACTTGATTCTTTTATGAATCAGAGGCATACTATATGTAATATATGCCTAACACGCCAGCATTTAATACAGACTTCATTGGTCATTATCTTTCTGGATATACCGATGGAGAAGGAAGTTTTTGCGTATCATTTTCTCCAAGACCAAAACTTAGGACTTTACTTGAAGTTCGTCCAAGCTTTTCGGTTTCACAAAATGGTGATCGACAAGAAGTTTTGCAATTATTTAAGCAACTTCTTGGTTGTGGTACCATTCGAAGAAATCCAAGCGATAGAACTTTCAAATATGAAGTACGAAGCATAAAAGATTTGATGGAAAAGGTTATTCCACATTTCCTAAAGTGTCCTTTGCTTTCTTCTAAGAAGAAAGATTTCGAAATGTTTACTCTGATTTGTAAAAAGATCTCTATAGGTAAACATCTTCAAAAAGATACTTTAAAAGAAATTGTGGATCTGGCTTATCAAATGAATGGTTTGGGAGCAAGAAGATATACAAAGAAAAAACTTTTTAATGTGTTAAATGAAGATATAGTCTACGCCTCAAGTAATTGAGGATTTATCGTGAAGTTCCGACCCGCACGAAAGGTAGAATGACCGAATAACTGTCTTGAACATCTACTCGGCGAAATTGAGATGGCCGTGAAGACGCGGCCTAGTTATGCATGGACAAAAAGACCCCGGGAGCTTTACTGTAGCTTCACATTTAAGAGCTTATTTCAACTGTTTAGAATAGGAGGGAGCTTAGGCGCTAGTGAAATACCTCTCTTTGGAATGAGTAATTATTACCTTACTGCCGCAAAAAAATCCGGCTAAGGAACAGTGTGTGGTGGGCAGTTTAACTGGGGAAGTTGACTCCTAAATTGTAACGGAGTCGCACAAAGGTTGGCTAGTCTTGGATGGAAATCAAGATGATAGTGCAAACGCATAAGCCAGCTTAACTGCGAGACCTACAAGTCGAGCAGAGACGAAAGTCGGTGTTAGTGATCCTGTGATGCCTAGTGGTAGGCACACAGCTTAACGGATAAAAGCTACCCCGGGGATAACAGGCTGATCGCATCCAAGCGTCCACAGCGACGATGCGGTTTGGCACCTTAACTAAACATTGGGGCGCCTGAGCGGTAACGCTCAAAGTCTGGTTATTCTAACCATATTTAGAGAGTATGGTGAATAAAAAATACTAGTTCAAATCGGTGGACACCAATATATCGAACAAATATTGGTCAATACCGAGAGGTTCGCATTTGCGAATCTTGTATCGACTGATTCCCGATTTAATCGGGATGAGATAGAAGTTCTTGTTAAGAGCAATCTTAATAAAATTTATAACTTCTATCATACGACTAGCTCCTATTACCAAATAGGATGAAGGTATAGTCAGCACACTTGGCAACAAGTGATCGACAGCGATGTCGGCTCATCGCATCCTGGGGCTGGAGAAGGTCCCAAGGGTCCGGCTGTTCGCCGGTTAAAGCGGTACGCGAGCTGGGTTCAGAACGTCGTAAGACAGTTCGGTCTCTATCCTGCATGACCGTCCAAGATTTGAGGGAATTCGTTCCTAGTACGAGAGGACTGGAATGAGGGAATCCCTGGTGTGTCAGTTGTTTCCTTAAAGGAGCACCGCTGAGTAGCTAGATTCCCAACCGATAACCGCTGAAAGCATCTAAGTGGGAAGCGGTCCCCAAGATAAGATCTTGTTATCCCGATTTATCGGGATTGAAAATCCCTTGTAGACTACGAGGTTGATAGGCGGGCGGTGGAAGTGCTGTAAAGCATTAAGCCTATCCGTACTAATGATTTAAGTGTAGATTTATATAGATTTAACTTCTCTTTGCTTTTTAAAGAGTCAAATTAGCACATTTGAAAAGAGAAATTTTCTGGTGATTGGAGCGATATGGCACCACTTCTTCCCATTCCGAACAGAGTAGTGAAACGTATCAGCGCTTACGATACTGGGTTTTCCCGGGACAATAGGTCATCGCCAGGAGATTTCTCTTTTTAAATTTTGGGGATGTCAATTTCGAGACTAGCTCTTGTTGGACAGTCGGAGACTGACATTTCCATGCCATCTTCTGGTTTTGGAGCGACAAACACAATATTGCATACTTCTAAAATTGGACATTCATTGCAGGTATATGTTGAAAAAAGTCTTTCTTGATTCATTTAGCTAATTATTATATCAGAGACTATTTTTTGTCAACATGTCGCTATTTTAAGGATGTATTAAAACGTCTCCGATTCTTCTCATTATCCAATCTGTCTAATGCTTTTGCTTCAATCTGTCTAATTCTTTCTCGAGAGACATTAAATACATCGGCAACCTGTTGAAGAGTCATTGTTTCTCTGCCTCCCAGTCCATACCTAAACTCAATAACCTTTCTTTCCCTGTATGGAAGATTGTCTAAGGCAGTAGTCAGATTTTCTTTTTTTTGTTTTATTTCAATAGAATCTAGTAAATCTGGAGTGTCCTCGTCTTCAATAAAATCTCCAACCTCAGTATCTCCATCTTCTCCGGTTTTAACATTAAGAGAACTGGGTTCTCTTTCTCTGGCTTCTCTAGTTTCTTTTAACTCTGTTTCGGTGATGCCCATTACATCTGCAATCTCGGCATCTGTTGGGTCGCGTCCGTACTCAGCTTTAAGTTCTCCTTCTATTCTTTTCATCTTATTTATCTTTTCAACCATATGTACAGGAATTCTAACAACCCTTCCTTTATCCGCAATAGACCGAGTAATTGCTTGTCTAATCCACCATGTTGCATAAGTAGAAAACTTAAAACCTTTATGCGGGTCAAATTTCTCCGTAGCTCTTATCAAGCCGAAATTTCCTTCTTGGATTAAATCTAAGATATTCATACCATCGGTGTGATAGTGTTTCGCAATAGAAACTACCAATTTTAAGTTCGACTCTATTAATTTATGTTTTGCCTCAATGTCTCCTCTTGCTATCCTCTCTGCAAGCTCAACTTCCTGCTTGGCAGTTAAAATGGGATGTGGTCCGATTTCGTTCAGATAAGCCATAAAAGGGTCTTTAAAAAATGGTTTATCTTTATTTTGAAGTTTTTTATCTTTATCTTGATCGTGAGTTGTTTCAGAGACAACAATACTAGATGCTTCTTGGAAAATTTCTTCTGCAAGCTCAACTTCTTCTCTCAAATCATCCTCTGTTGGTTCGCATTGGAGTCGATCAAAAGTTAACATAATTGGCTCTGCTATCAAAGCTTCGTCTTTAGAAGTGATTTTAATTTCTGATCTCGGAATTGCCATTCTTTCTTCAATTCCTATTGTTTCCGTAGTGTCTATCGACCTAAGTCTAGGTTTTCGAATATCAGAACTTGCCATAACCGGGGAAACGCCAATTTCTGGTTTGGATGATCCGTTATGGGAAAGAGCGTCTTTTAATGGTTCAGCTTCAGGTCTTGGCATTTTAAGTTCGACAATTATATCTTTTATGGCCAAAAAAATCAAATATATAGGACATTAATTGTCCGTGCGTTTGCGCAAAGTTGTCATCGGTGGTATACTGAGTCTATTCTAAAAGAAAGGCACTGATATAAAATCAAAATTCAAAAATCAAATTTCAAAATTAAGGGAATAAAAATAAACGCTCCCCAAAAAGCCTCATTTGCTAATTTTTC
>JAMCZZ010000032.1 GCA_023484645.1 Patescibacteria group bacterium | reverse complement strand
CATAGTCTTATTATTAGCTGCTAACTTGCGAGAAGCATTCTTAAACTTCCCTCGGCATAAGTTCTTGCCAGAAGAAGTTCCGGAGGAGCTTGCATGGCAAGACAAGTCGTTGGGAATGTATGAGATCGAGATACCTGGAGCGGGTATTTGTCGAATCACTCAAAGCCAGCCCACGTTTGTATTGGAAATGCTCGCGCATCTTTCATTAAACGATGGACTTGGCTCGATCCTCGAGATAGGTTGCGGTACTGGCTGGGTGATGTCAATGCTGTCTCGCTTCACAGACCATGTCTATGGCAGCGATGTGTTTAGTGATATCTGCAATCTATGCAACGAGAACCTAGCATTGCACAACATAAAGAGCGCCGAGGCTCATTGTGTGGAGTTCGGGACGGTAGGCATTCCCCAGTATGCTCCATATGATCGGATCATCGCCAATTGTGGGATGAATTTCCTAGACTTGCATAGAGTGATCAGTCAACTTGCCCCGAAGGGGATCGCCGTAGTTCCAATACGAGTATTATCTATTACACTCGAGGAAGTATTGCGAATGAATCCAGAACTCATCGGCATTGCCGCTATACCTAACAGAGACCTGTGCGTCTTGCACAAAATCACTAGGTTTGATACCGATGAGGTAAGAGTAGAACGAATCACGACGTGCACATTTGTACCTTTCCTGTAGCGTCTTTGCAGGAATTAGATCGCCCTTGCATAGAGCCCACTCCGCGTGGGCTCGCTTTTTTATATATGATTTTTTCAAATAAAATCCCTGCTTACGCTAGGGATTTTATTTTTTCAATATGTTTGAAATTTGTAATTTGATATTTGGAATTAACTAAGCTTTAGCTTAGTATATATATCCTCTTACCACGCCTCCTTGAGCAGAAATTGTTCTTCGGCTGGTAACACCCCAGCCTCTGGCGTTCATTTCAGAAATGGTGATTTCATTACCGTCGACACTCTCAACATAAGCAACATGGCCCCACCAAGACTCTCTGGTTACCACAATAGCACCTGTAGCAGGCGTTGAACCGGTTTGGTAACCTGCTCTTTTTGCAGAATCAAGCCAGCGTTTTGCGTCACCCCAAGAAGAAGGGACAAACCGCCTCGAAGCGACATAGTAAGTACAGTATCCATAAGGATATCCATTATTGCTGCTGCCCGGATTAACTTTAACCCTTGGAGAACCAGCAGCCGAAGCTCTTCCGGAAGAAGAATTTCTTGTTACAGTATTTCTAGATGCTAGAGCCAACTTGGCCTTATTTTCGGCTTCTCTTTTGGCAATTTGGCTTGCTGACACTTCATAACCTCGTTTCGGAATTTTTATCTTTGAGCCAGGTTTTATTGAATCAATATTGTCAATATTGTTTACATACTTTAATGTGGCCAGTTTAATACCAAACTTCCATCCCAAACCTGTTAATGTGTCGCCGCCTCTCACAATGTAATCTACATCATTTGAAGAATTATCAGGCAAAGGAACCTCTCGACTCGTAAGCTGCGTGGTAAATGCGCTAGAACTATTAACAAAACCGTCCTCAGATGCCGTAGTAGACGCTAGAATCTGCTTTTTTACTAATTCAGAACCACCCGGTATCATTGGCGTATATTTATCAACACTGCTGGCTACAGCATATTCTTCGTCAGGTCCAGTTGAAACAAAGTCTTTATAATAAGCTTCGGCCGTCAATCTTTCAGTGAAGTTGGAGACAACAACAAGAATGCCAAAACAAACTAGAGCAATATGAGGAAGGTATTTATTGCTTAAAATAAAATTCCTGACTACCTTAGCAGCTTCGATTAACATTGCCGTTAGCCCAGCTAGCTTCAAATGCAATGAACCTAAGCTTAAAGTCCGGAATTGTTTTAAATAACTATTAAACTGATGTTTAGTTTTTGTTGAACCGTTTGAATTTTTTGTTTTCTCCGAAGCCTTATGCGACGGAGGTTCAATTTCTTCTAATAAAGCCATAATTTTCTTATACTACTTTTTCGGCAGTACAAGGGTTAAGTTTAGCAAACCCTCATTTTTTGTCAATACTCCACTAAAAGCGCTAAAAAATATTCAATTTTTTATCATTTTGATAATAGAAAATTAGCTACTTTTCTTATCTACAACAACATAGATCGAGGAGGGAAGAATGCTTATTATTGAAACTCCGTCAGGCGCTGAAAAACTTTTTGAATTTAAATCAAAATTATACGTTCCGCCTTGGCTAGCTTTTTTATCCTGAAAATCAAGCGCCAACACAACATCAGAGGCTTTAAGATTATTTATAGTATCAATTGGGCCGGAAATAATAACTTTGATTTGGTTAGGAGTGATAGTGCTGGGATAAAGCGACGAATCAAGATTTTTTGTAGTTATTGATGGAGAAATTTCTCGAGTAATCTCTGAGCGGGAAAATTTAATTTTAACTTTAACTTTAGAAGGTGAATTTTGCTGCAATGTAACTCCGCTTTTTAGATCCAAGGGGATTTCTTTTTCCAGATCACTTGAACTATTTGTAACATCAATCGCAAAAGTCTCAATAAAATTAATAACGTTTAAAACTTCAGCCGGACCGAGTATATCAACTGTCGAAGGATTAATAATAATGCTGGACACATAATATCCTGCTTTCGGTGAACCTTCAATTTTTGCCTTTATCCCAACTGTTTTATTGTTTGATGTCTTAACAATAGGAATGGTTGCTTTAACTTCATCGGGTATAAAATCGATTCCTTCTATTTCATCGCCTTTTTCATTAAAAGCTTTTACTGTCAACGTCTTGGTAAAGTCACTCGTCTCACCATTTAGCTTCACAACAACCGTTGCTTCGGTTAAATTATTGATTAGGCTTTTTGGGCCTTTCGCTTCAACTTTTGTAGGGAGTAAATCAATTGATCCAGCCACCAAACCATCAGCTGCATTGCCTTCAATTTTTTTATTAATATTTACTTCTTTTGATATGATTGGTTCAAGACTAACGAAAATTTTATCCGGATTTTTTTCGACTATCTGAACACCAGGGATAGAAGATACAACATTTACATCTAATTCGTACGTACCTTCAGAGTGCGCCGAAAGGTCTACATAGGCCGAAAAAGTTTCAGCGGAAAGTTTTCTCCATATTAAGGGATCAGCCATTACTTTAATATCCACGGTCTTCGCGTCATAGGAAGCAACCAGACCCGAAGGAACATTAATAGCTCGTATTTTAATACTTCCGGGGAATTTTCCGACAGAATTTTGGCCGGCCGCAATGTAAACCCAAAGAAGCCCTGCCGCAAATAGGCAGAATAGTTTTATCCCAAAATTTTTAGTTATTATTTTCCACATTTACTTGCTCTTTTTCTGTCTAAAAATTGACGAAAGGCGGTTTTGCAGCCTTTCTTCAGAAATCCTGACATCTAATTTTCCACCTATTGCCATTGAAATTGAACCGGTTTCTTCTGAAATAATAATAGCGATTGCATCAGAAATTTCCGTGATCCCGACTCCAGCTTTATGACGTGTTCCTAAGCTTGAACTCAAATTCACTTGAGAGACAGGGAGGACGGAGCAAGCAGAAATAATTTTATCTCCAGAAATAATGACCGCACCGTCATGAAGCGGCGATCTTGGAAAAAATATTGACCTTAAAAGATTGGAGGAAACCGTCGCATCAAGCGGCACTCCATTATCTATATATTCCCGCAGACCTGTTTGACGGGCAATTACAATAAGGGCGCCGATTTTTTGTTTTGACAAAGTACTGGCAGCTGAAACAATCTCAGTAACTAAATAACTGTACCCCTCCCGGCTTAAATTTATATCGCCCAAAAATCGAGAACGTCCCAGTTTTTCAAGAGCATTCCGCAATTCCGGCTGGAATACGATTGGAATTGCTACTATCAACATTGTCATTAAGCTTTTCAACAACCAGTTCAACAGAATAAGATTTAATAGTTTTCCTAGCGCCA